>JBDSSR010000025.1:0-7475 GCA_039928675.1 Sphingomicrobium sp.
ACGATGAAGAAGGCCATGATCGGAAGCACTGCTCCGTTCATCGTCATGCTGACCGACATTTCATCGAGCGGGATGCCGTCGAACAGCAGCTTCATGTCCTCGACGCTGTCGATTGCGACCCCGGCCATCCCGACATCGCCGGCGACACGCGGATTGTCGCTGTCGTAACCGCGGTGGGTGGCAAGATCGAAGGCGACGCTCAAGCCCTTCTGACCGGCGGCAAGGTTGCGGCGATAGAAAGCGTTGGATTCCTCGGCGGTGGAAAAGCCGGCGTACTGCCGGATCGTCCACGGCCGGCCGACATACATCGTCGCATAGGGGCCGCGGGTGTAGGGCGCGAGGCCGGGGAAGCCGCTGTCGATATCGGCGATGTCGTCCGGGCCGTAGACGGTGCGAAGCTTGATGCCCTCAACGGTTTCCCGGCTCAAATCCTTGCCGCGCGATTCCTTTTGCGCGAGCGCGTCCCAGCTCTCTTTTGATGGCGTGTCAGTCACGGATGGCGGCTTAGCGCGGTGGCGGATGAAGCTCCACCCTCGCGACCGAACCTGCCATAGCCAAGGATCGTTACGGCTCTTGACCGGCTTTCACGCATTGGTGCCCGACATGACCAAACGCCTCGAGCGACCCTTCGCCAGCTTTTTCCAGGCGGGCTTTGAATGTTCATCGCACCGCCGCGCCGACGGAGTCCGGCTCGACCTGGTTCGAGCGACCGGCCACGACAAGCACGTGCTCGGCGATTACCGCCAGTGCCGCGCGCTGGGCCTTCGGACAGTGCGTGACGGGCTTCGCTGGCACCTAATCGAACAGGGCCCCGGGCGGTACGACTGGTCGAGCTGGATGCCGGCGCTCGAGGCCGCCGAGGAGGTCGGCGTCGAGGTCATCTGGGACCTGTTCCACTACGGATCGCCCGATTTTTTCGACCAGGGGGCGGAGGATTTCGCCGACCGCTTCGCCGAGTTCGCGGTTGCAGCGGTCGAAATCCATCAATCGGTCAGCGACCGGCCACCCTTGCTGTGCCCGATGAACGAGATCAACTTCCTCAGCTGGGCGGTTGAGGTCGGCTATTTTCCCGCAACCGGGCTGCCAACGGGCGATGGGCTCAAGGATGGCGGCGGTTTGAAGGAGCGGCTGGTGACGGCGGCGATTGGCGGCGCGCGCGCGATCCGCGCCGCGGCACCCGACGCGACGCTGGTGTGGGCCGAACCGCTGGTGAACATCACCACTGGAAGCGCGCATGACGATGCCGTCGCCGACGCCGAGGCGGTGCGCAATTACCAGTTCGACGCGCTCGACTGGATTACTGGCAGGACTAGGCCCGAGCTTGGCGGCGATCCCACACTGGCCGACATCGTCGGGGCCAATTTCTACCCGCACAACCAATGGTATCATTTCGGGCCGCCAATTCCGCTGGGCCATCACGATTATCGCCCGCTGGCGGAGATGCTGATCGAAATTGGGACACGCTACGGCAAGCCGGTCGTCATTACCGAAACCGGGGCCGAGGGCAGCGCGCGCGCGGCCTGGCTCCATTATGTCTGCAGCGAAGTGGCCGAAGCAATTGCCGTCGGTGCCGACGTGCGTGGGATCTGCTGGTATCCGATCACGGCATACCCCGGATGGGACAATAGCCGTCATGCCGAGGCCGGGCTGCTGTCGACGATTACCGGCGACGGCACGCGCCACGTCGATGAGCGGCTGGCGGCCGAGCTGAAGGCGCAGCAGGAGCGCTTCGCTTTGCCCGCGTCGAGCGGTTAGCGGTTAGAGGTTCGCGGTAGGGGTTCGCTGGCCGGAGCCGGTCGCGGGGTGTCCGAAGGAGTGCCGATGAACGGCCAGCCGTCGCGCCACTCGATGCGGTCGATGAGCAGGATCCGGCGGCTGTTGATCCTGTCCTGCTGGCGCTGACGCGGGCGATCGGCGTCGATCGCGTGGTAGATGATCCATGCGTCGCCGGCGGCATCGAGCGCGATCGCATTGTGCCCGGGCGCAAGCCAGCGCTCGCTTTTGAACAGCATCAGGCTGTGCGGGACGCCGAGCGCCTGCTCGAGCGTTTCGAACGGCCCGGTCGCGCTTGTCGAGCGGGCGACCATCACGCCATATTCCGCATTCCGGCCGCAGCAATTGTCGCCCGAGTAGAACAGATAATAGAATCCGTCGTGGAGATGGACCCAGGCCGCCTCGACCAGCCGCGGGAAGGCTTTCGCGACCGGGTTGGGCCAGACCAGGTCGACGGGCGCGCTGCCGGGCGCGAACGCCATTCGATCGGGCGCCAGTTCCTGCACCTTGATCGGCTGGAAGCCCGAGCCCCAGTACAGCAGGCGCTTGCCCGTCGCCGGGTCGTCGAACGCCATGGGATCGATGAATTCGAACCCCGAACCACGCCATAGCGGCTGGCCCATGTCGATAAACGGTCCGGCCGGGCTGTCGGACGTGGCGACCGCGAGCGCATGGTTCTTGTGCCGGCCGCTGCCGCCGGGCCGGGCGGAATAATACATCCAGTAGCGCTGGCCGTCGAAGATCACGCTCGGCGCCCAGAAATCCTGAGTCCGCCTGGCCCAGTCGGGCTTGATCGGAAGAGCATCGCCAAGATGCTGCCAGTCAACCAGGTCGGCCGAGCGTGCCACCTGGATATTAATCCACTTGCCGTCGCGCCGCGACTGGGTGGCATAGGCATAATAAAAGCCGTCGCCGGCACGGATTACCGACGGGTCGGGAAAATCGGCGTCGAGCACCGGATTGAGGTAGGTGACTGAAGACGCGCCAGATTCGGCGCCAGCGTCATCGACCGCCTCGTCGGAGTTCTGAGAATGGTCGGCGGGTGGGGTTGCGCGCATCGCCCGACCTTATGGGCTGACCGCCCGGAAAGCGACTGTCGCCCTTAAGCTGCGGCGAACTCGGGCGAGGTATCGGCCCGCAGCGCCTTGGCCTCATCCATCCGGCGGAAGGTGGCGAGCGCCTGCCCGACGATCTGGTCCATGTTGTAATAGCGATAGGTCGCAAGCCGCCCGACGAAGGTCACACCCTGGGTTTCATCGCCAAGCGCTTCGTAACGCTTGAACAGTTCCTGATTTTCCGGACGCGGGATCGGATAATAGGGATCGCCTTCCGCCGACGGATATTCATAGGTGATGGTGGTCACCGGCGATTGCTGCCCGGTCAAATGCTTATACTCGCTGATCCGCGTGTAGGGCACGTCGGGCGCGGGGTAATTGACGGTGCCGACCGCCTGATACTGTTCCTGGTCGAGCGTGCGATGGTCGAACCTGAGGCTTCGATAGGGCAGCTTGCCGAAGCGGAAATCAAAATATTCGTCGATCGGCCCGGTGTAGATGATGTGGTCGGCCTCGACCTGGTCGCGCACTTCGCGAAAATCGACCCCGGTGCGGACTTCGATCAGCGGATTGTCGAGCATCTTTTGAAACATCGCGGTGTAGCCATCGGCCGGCATCGCCTGGAACGTGTCGGAGAAATATCGGTCGTCGGTGTTGGTCCGGGTCGGAATTCGGGCGGTCACCGACTTGTCGAGTTCGGACGGGTCGAGGCCCCATTGCTTGCGCGTATAGCCCTGGAAAAACAGCTCGTAGAGCTCGCGCCCGACGGCATTGATGACGACATCCTCCGACGTCTCGATATCGGCCACCGGCTCGGCCCGCGACGCCAGATAATCGGCGGCTTCCTGGTCGGTCTTGAGGTCGAGCCCGAACAGCTGATTGAGCGTCGTCCGGTTGATCGGGATCGGCACCAACTTGTCGCGGACGTTGGCAAGCACGCGATGTTCGTAAGGCCGCCATTGGGTGAACTGCGAGAGATAATCGGACACCTGCTCGCTGTTGGTGTGGAAGATGTGCGGGCCGTATTTGTGGTACAGGATTCCGGCCTCGTTGGGCTCGTCATAGGCATTGCCGCCAATGTGCGGGCGACGGTCGATGAGAAGGACGCGAGCGCCGTGCTGGGACGCGAGGCGCTCGGCAAGAACCGAGCCGGCAAATCCGGCCCCGACGATCAGATAATCATAGTGCTGGTCGGACGCCGCCACCGCAGCCGTCGTCACTCGGCGGCCACCAGCAGGGCCTGGCTTGAGCCGAGGACCCGGACCGCGAGAATGTCGCCGACAAGTGCCGCCATCCGCGCCTGAGTGATGTCCCAGCTGCTCGCCGAGAGCATCAGGTCAGCCTCCGCCAGCCATTCGCTTTCGAGATCCTTGCCGAGCTTCAGCGCCTGTTCGCAGGCGGCGACAAATTCTTGCGCGGTCGAGGCAATTTTGACCCCTTCGAGCTGCCCGTAGTGGCGGACCACGTCCTTGACCGGGGTTGTCACCACCGGCTTTCCGCCGGCGAGATATTCGGGCGTCTTGGTGGGCGAGATGAACTGGGTCGATTCGTTCATTGCAAACGGCATCAGTGCGACGTCCCAGCCCGACAGATAGGCCGGCAGCTGGGCGTAAGTCTTGCCGCCAAGATAATGAATGTTGGGACGCCGGGGCAGGTCGTCCTGGGAAATCTTCACCACCGGGCCGACCATCACGAAATGCCAGTTCGGGCGAAGCTCGGCGATCCTGCCCAAAAGCTCGGTATCGAACCGTTCGTCGATCACTCCGTAGAAGCCGAGCCGGGGATGCGGCAGGTCTTCCTGGTCAGCCGGGTCGAACAGGCTTGCGCGCGCCTTTGCGAAGTGCGCCCGATCGACCGACGACGGAAAGCAGTGGACGCTTGGATGGCGGTTCTTCTTGGCCTCGTAGAGCGAGGAGCCGCCGGTGAAGACGATGTCGGCGCGGTCGATGACTTCCTGTTCAAGCTCGAGCAGGTGGGTCGGCGCGAACTTGAATTTCGACAGTTCGTCCATCGCATCGAACACCGTAACGTCGGCGTCGATATGGCGCGAGAAAGGCAGCATCATCGGCGTGTAATACCAGGCGATCAGCGGCCCGCGAACAGATGCGAGATGCGCGTCGAGGAGGCGCTCCAAGGTTGCTTCGCGGGCATCATCCGGCATTCCGTGCGGGAGATGGGGAACCGCGATGCGGACGCCCGAACTGTCGTCGGCCTCGGCGACCTGGAGAAATGCGCTTTGGCCGGCGTCGATGTCGACTGGCTCTTCCCAGTAGGTCACCGACATTTCGCGCGCGAAGCGGGTCATCAGATGTTGCGGACGCTGGAACACGAAATTCCACCTCAGGTGCGAGAAACAGATCAGGGTTGAAGGCGCTGCATCGCTGACCGAATGTCCGGTTGACGACTCTACTGGCACCCCGACGCGAGTCAGCATTTTCCCTTTATCCTCCGTGCTATGGTTTCCCGATGAAACAACGGACCAACGGGCATTACGGTTCCGGAACATGACCTGATGTTCATCTCATGACACAAATGCTGCACTGCAGCAAACGCACCTCCGCCCAATTGACCGGGCAAGCCGCTCGTGGAAGGAGCAGCGCACCGAATATAGATGGGGACGATCGGCCAAATGGCAACGATGATCGATAAGCTCGAGGAGCGGCGCGAGGCGGCCCGCATGGGCGGCGGCGAAAAGCGCATTGCCGCCCAGCATGCCAAAGGCCGACTCACCGCGCGCGAGCGGCTCGGAGTTTTGCTCGATCCCGGCAGCTTCGAGGAATATGACATGTTCGTCGAGCACAATGCGACCGACTTTGGAATGGCCGAGCAAACGGTTCCCGGCGACGGGGTGGTCACTGGTTCGGGCACCATCAACGGTCGCCTGGTCTATGTCTTCGCGCAGGACTTCACGGTGTTCGGCGGAAGCCTGAGCGAGCGTCACGCACAGAAGATCTGCAAGGTCATGGACATGGCGATGAAGGTCGGAGCGCCGGTCATCGGCCTCAACGATTCGGGCGGCGCGCGAATCCAGGAAGGCGTTGCAAGCCTGGCCGGCTATGCCGAGGTATTCCAGCGCAACGTGCTTGCAAGCGGAGTCATCCCGCAGATCAGCCTGATCATGGGACCGTGCGCCGGCGGCGCCGTCTATTCCCCGGCGATGACCGACTTCATCTTCATGGTGAAGGATTCGAGCTACATGTTCGTCACCGGGCCCGATGTGGTGAAGACCGTCACCAACGAGGTGGTGACTCAGGAAGAGCTTGGCGGAGCGGTTACCCACACCACCAGATCGGGAGTTGCCGACGTCGCGTTCGAAAATGACATCGACGCGTTGCTGGCGACCCGCGAATTTTTCGACTTCCTTCCGCTGAGCAACCGCGGCGAACTACCCGAGCGGCCGTGCGAGGACCCCGGCGACCGCATCGAACCCAGCCTCGACACGCTGATCCCGCCATCGGCGGCGACCCCCTATGACATGCACGAGCTCATCCGGAAGATCGCCGACGAAGGCGACTTCTTCGAGCTTCAGCCAGCCCACGCCGGCAATATCCTGACCGGCTTCATCCGCATCGAGGGCCGCCCCGTCGGAGTGGTCGCCAACCAGCCGATGGTGCTGGCCGGAGTGCTCGATATCAATTCATCGAAAAAGGCGGCGCGGTTCGTGCGCTTTTGCGATGCGTTTGAAATCCCGATCCTGACGCTGGTCGACGTTCCGGGGTTCCTCCCCGGCGTTGCGCAGGAGCATGGAGGAATCATCAAGCACGGCGCCAAGTTGCTGTTCGCTTATGCCGAAGCGACGGTGCCCAAGATCACCGTCATCACCCGCAAGGCCTATGGCGGGGCCTATGACGTGATGGCGAGCAAGCATTTGCGCGGCGATTTGAACTACGCCTGGCCGACCGCCGAGATCGCGGTGATGGGCGCCAAGGGCGCGGTCGAGATCATTTTCCGCGGGCGCACGGCGGACGAGATCGCCGAGCATAGCCGCGAATATGAGGAGCGCTTCGCCAACCCATTCGTGGCGGCGAGCATGGGCTTCATCGACGACGTCATCATGCCGCATTCGACAAGGCGGCGGGTGGCCCAGGGGTTCCGGCGGCTGCGCGACAAGAGCCTGGAAAATCCGTGGAAAAAGCACGACAATATTCCGTTGTGAGCAACTACACCGCCACGATCCGCTGGACGCGCGAGGGCGAAGGCGACTTCGCCAAGGGCCAGTATAGCCGCGCGCACGAATGGGCGTTCGACGGCGGCGTCACCGTGCCCGCTTCGCCGAGCCCGCACATCGTTCCGGCGCCGTGGCATGACCTTGCCGCGGTCGATCCCGAGGAAGCGTTCATTGCCAGCCTGTCGTCGTGCCACATGCTGTTCTTCCTTGAATATGCGCGGCGGGCCGGGTTCGTGCTCGATGACTATGTCGATGAGGCCGAGGGGGTGCTGGAGGAGCGCGAGGATGGACGGATGTGGATGAGCCGGGTGACGTTGCGCCCGCGCGTCAGCTGGAGCGGCGATGCGCCCGAAGACGACGCCATCGCCGACCTCCACCACAAGGCGCACGACGCGTGCTTCATCGCCAACAGCGTGACGACGAAAGTGACGGTTCAGACCTGACCCTCTTGCGTCATTCCAGCGAAAGCTGGAATCCGT
>JBDSSR010000026.1:0-2158 GCA_039928675.1 Sphingomicrobium sp.
GACTGAGCCTGGAAACCGGGTCGACCGAGCCGTTCGCGGCGGCGCTTGGGCTCTACCAAAGCGAGGGCTTTGAGCCATGCGGCCCTTTCGGCGACTATCGCCCGACCGACTTCACGCGCTTCCTCACCCGCGAGCTTTAGGCCGTCCCGGAGTCTGCCTTCAAAGCGCGTCACCTGCCTTGCGAAGTCGAAAGTATCGGCTAGCGTCCGGCCCGGTGGAACAGGCCCTCGTCTTTGCATCGATCATCCTCGGGGTAGCGATCAGCGATCAGGTGCTCAGCCTTCACCGCCTGATGCGCGGCCGGGCAAAGGTCCGCTGGCATTGGGCGCAGCCGTGGTTCGCGGTGATCGTGCTGATGACCGACATGATGTTCTGGTGGGCGATCGCGAGTGACGCACGAGGCCCGGTCAGCATCGGCGCGTTCGTCCCCAAGGTCGTCGAGCTGATCCTGCTTGCGCTTCTCACGGTCAATTCGCTGCCGGATGACCCGGACCGTGAGGGGGTGGACCTTGCCAAATACTATCAGGACAATGTGCGCTATCAATGGCTGTTGCTGGCGATTGCATTCATCTGGTCGTTTGCGGTCGACCTGGTTGGGACGGCGCGGAGCGGCACCGACGTCCTGCATTTCCTCGGGCTGCGACTGGGGGATATCGTTGCCTTCGGCCTGATCGTGGCGATGGCCTTTATCAGGCGCTGGCGCGGAGTGGCCATCGGACTTGCGCTGACTTCGCTCGGGCCGATCCTGTGGCTGGCCAGATCGATCGGGTGAGAGCCCTTTCGCGCGCCGCTAAATTTCGACTGTGGCCGCCATCGCCTTGCATCGCGGAGCACCCCTTGCTACGGGCGCGGCAGCCGATTGGGGCGTGCGGGTCCAACCCGTTTTCACGCCCCGATTTTCGCCTCGCTATCTCCCATTGGGGCGGGGCCATTTTCAGTTCTGGAGCTTTTCGCGCGTGGAGACATCCGGCGGCATTCGAGCCAGCTTAGCAGGGCGCTACGCGTCCGCGCTGTTCGATCTTGCCCGCGACAAGCGCAGCATCGACGCGGTCGGGCGCAGCCTTGACGCGCTGAATGAAGCGCTTGGCACTTCGCCCGAGTTCGGAGCGCTGGTCGCAAGCCCGCTGGTCGGCCGCAAGCAAGCCCGCGAGGCGTTCGCTGCGCTTGCTCCGAAGCTCGGCCTCGACCCGGTCACCGCCAACTTCCTGGGGGTGCTTGCAGCCAATGGCCGCAAGAGCCAGCTTGGCAATGTCATCCGCGCCTTCAAGCGCCTTGCCGCCGACCATCGCGGCGAAATCACCGCCGATGTCGTCTCCGCCCGTCCGCTTGGCGACGGCCAGGTCGCGGCGCTCAAGGCCCGGCTTGGCGCTCGTGCCGGTCGCGATGTCACCATCGACGCTTCCGTCGATCCGCACATTCTCGGCGGATTGGTGGTCAAGCTGGGAAGCCAGCGAATCGACTCCTCGATCCGAACCAAACTCAACCGCCTCGCTCAGGCAATGAAGGGCTAAGCAACACCCATGGACATCCGCGCCGCTGAAATCTCCCGCGTCATCCGCGACCAGATCGCGAACTTCGATGCCGATGCCGAGGTCTCGGAAGTCGGCACCGTGCTTTCGGTCGGCGACGGAATCGCGCGGATCTACGGGCTCGACAACGTCCAGGCGGGCGAAATGGTCGAATTCGACAATGGCACCAAGGGCATGGCCCTGAACCTCGAAGCCGACAATGTCGGCGTGGTCATCTTCGGCTCGGATGCCGAGATTTCCGAAGGCTCGGGGGTCAAGCGAACCGGGACGATTGTCGATGTACCGATCGGCAAGGGCCTGCTCGGCCGGGTCGTCGACGCGCTTGGCAACCCGATCGACGGCAAGGGCCCGATCGAATTCACCGAGCGCCGCCGGGTCGAGGTCAAGGCGCCCGGTATCATCCCGCGCAAGTCGGTTCACGAGCCCGTTCAGACCGGCCTCAAGGCGCTCGACGCCCTGGTCCCGATCGGCCGCGGCCAGCGCGAGCTGATCATCGGCGATCGCCAGACCGGCAAGACCGCGGTCGCGCTCGACACCTTCATCAACCAGAAGCAGGCCAATTCCGGCGACGACGAGAGCCAGAAGCTCTATTGTATCTATGTCGCCATCGGCCAGAAGCGCTCGACCGT
>JBDSSR010000027.1:0-2314 GCA_039928675.1 Sphingomicrobium sp.
TATGTCGGCGAGGCGCTTAAGGCCCCGACATCGCGCGAGGTCGCCGAGCGGCTGCTTCGCGGTGCGCTTGCAATCCAGACCAACGACTGTGAACCCAAGGGCTGTATGCAAATGCTCGGGTCGGTGACCTGCGGGCCCGAAGCCGAGTCGATTCGCGCCGATCTGATGGAGCGGCGCCAGTCTTCGCAACGCGCTTTGTGCGATCGCATGAAGCGGGCCAAGGACGAAGGCGACCTTCGCCCCGGAACCGACGTCGATGGCCTGTGCGCCTATCTTGGTGCAATTCTGCAAGGGATGGCGATCCAGGCGGGAAGCGGCGCGCCCAAGTCCCAGCTCGAAGCGCTGGTCGAAACCAGCCTTGCAATGTGGCCCGGAAAATAATTTAATACCGATCGGTAAAAAAGAGTTGACCGGGTCCGGATCGCTTTATATACCAACCAGTACAGAACGACGGAGTTAGCCCGTCAGGACGGTGTGATGCGTATTCATCGCAATATAGGGCCAAGCATGGCGCACTGAAGCGCTGCCCCAGTCTCATCGCGTTCCAGGCGGAACCCGCGTGGCGATCCCGTGTCGCCGCCGCAGGTCCCTGTTTGCCTGGGCATTGAATCACAAAAGCGCTCGGCCGAGCCGTGCGGAACGGCGGGCTGAGTCCGCAAAGCAGGAGAATGACGATGGCGAGTTTGCCTCTTCCAATCGATGCAAAGTGGGCGACCAGCCCGGCCATTACGGTCGCGGAGATTGTCGGTGTCCAGGAGCCGGCGCGGCTGTCCGCGCTTGAATGGTCGGTGGTTGCAATGGGCGAAAAGGACAGCCTTTCGAGCCTTCGCGAGCCGGGCCGCTTTCTCACCGCGCTTGGCAGCGTGTTCGGATTTCGCCGCGCCAACAGCCTTGCCAATGACCGGCTGGAAGCGATTCGGCGGATCGCGATCCTGGCCTGGCATTATCGCTGGAACGTCCCGAAATCCGAAGTCCAGGCCTTCTTGGAGGCCGGCTTCACGCCCGATCATTACGAGCTGGTCCAGACCAGCATCGGCCAGTCGCGTGCCGCCCGCGGACGGAGAGCAGCGCGATGAATGTTGCGACCAGCTTCGAGCCGGCCAACGACGCGCGCCGTTCGCGTTCGGTGACGCGATTCGTCGGCGGGTTGTCGAGGCGGCAGAAATTCTCGCTCGCTGCGGTCCCGCTGGTCCTGCTTGCCGGCGTGGGCCTGGTCGAAACCCGCGGTGCGCCGGTCAATGCCGCACCGCCGCCGCCGACGGTGACGATTGCGAGCCCGCTCGTCCGACAAATCACCGAGTGGGACGATTATTCGGGCCGCTTCGAAGCAAGCAACAGCGTCGAGGTTCGGCCGCGCGTATCGGGGGCAATCGTCGCCGTCCATTTCACCGACGGATCGGTGGTCCGCAAAGGACAGTTGCTGTTCACCATCGATTCCCGGCCGTTCGTCGCTGCGCTCAACGAGGCGCGGGCCGCGGTGCAGGGTGCGCGAAGCGACCTTGCGCTGGCACAGGCCGATCTTGGCCGCGCAACCCGGCTGCTTGCAGTCGACGCGGTGTCGCGCAGCGACGTCGATCGGCTGCGCGCTCGCGTGCAGGCAGCGCATGCGGCGCTGGCAGCGGCCAACGCACGCGTTCAATCGCGCGCGCTCGATGTCGGCTTCAGCCAGGTCCGGGCGCCGATCAGCGGCCGCATCTCCGACCGGCGGATCGACGCCGGCAATCTGGTCCAGGGCGGGGGCAGCGGAGGCGAGGGATCGCTTCTGACGACGATCAATGCACTCGATCCGATCTACTTCTCCTTCGACGCATCCGAGGCGTTGTTCCTCAAGGCCCGACTGGCGCGCGAAACCGGCGTGACTCCGTCGGCGGTCGAGATCCGCTTGCAGGACGAGGCCGACTACCGCTGGCACGGCCGGCTCGATTTCGCCGACAACGGCCTCGATACCCGGTCAGGCACGATCCGCCTGCGCGCCGTGGTCAGCAATCCGACGCAGTTCCTGACGTCAGGAATGTTCGGCAACATGCGCCTGTCGACCAGCTCCGCGGCGCTTGCTCTGCTGGTTCCGGACGCCGCGGTGCAGACCGACCAGGCACGCAAGGTGGTCCTCGTCGTCGGCAAGGACGGCACGGTCGCGCCGCGCCCGATCGTTCTCGGCCCAGTCGTCGACGGCCTGCGTGTCGTGCGCTCGGGCCTCGCGCCATCCGACCGGGTTGTAATCAGCGGTTCGCAACTGGCGATGCCGGGGATGAAGCTTCAGCTCAAGCCGGGCAAGATCGTCCCGGTTGCCGCCGCGGGCGCTGTGCTGTCCGCG
>JBDSSR010000028.1:0-7003 GCA_039928675.1 Sphingomicrobium sp.
CTTGGAATGCTTCCGCTTGCCAACAACGAAGCAGGTGAGACGGGCGCGCGAGAACTGATCGACAAAGCGCGATTGCACATCGTCGACGAACCGGTGCTACCAGTGCGCATGCATTTGCTCGGCCTTCCAAGCGCAAACCTTGACCAGATCAGGACCGTCGTCAGTCATCCTGTCGCGCTTCGTCAATGCTCGGATTTGCTGGCAGCGATGGCTGTCGAGACAGAAGAGACGTCGAATACTGCTGTGGCTGCAAAGGCGCTTGCGAACCCGGGGCGAGCGGTGCTTGCATCGGAGGCGGCGGCAAGCATTTACGGCCTCGAGATCCTCAAGCGCGATGTCCACAACCGCTCCGACAATTCAACCCGGTTCGCGATCGTGTCGCGGGGCAGCCAATGAGCCTGAACAGTTTTGGCCGGCTGTTGCGAGTGACCAGCTGGGGCGAAAGTCACGGCCCGGCGATCGGTGCGGTGGTCGATGGCTGCCCGCCCGGGCTTGTGCTGTCCGAGGCTGACATTCAGCCGTGGCTAGACAAGCGCCGCCCGGGGGGCAGCCGATTCACGACCCAGCGCCGCGAAACCGATCAGGTCCGAATTCTTTCGGGCACATTTGAAGGTCGCACGACCGGAACTCCGATCAGCCTGATGATCGAAAATGAAGATCAGAGGTCGAAGGACTATTCGGATGTCGCGCAAATCTATCGACCGGGGCACGCCGATTTTACCTATGACGCAAAATATGGCTTCCGAGACTGGCGCGGGGGCGGGCGAAGCTCAGCGCGCGAAACCGCGGCGAGGGTCGCCGCCGGTGCGGTTGCCCGACTGATCATCCCCGAAGTGAGCATTCGTGCCTATCTCGTCGAGCTTGGTGGCGATGCGATCGACCGCGACGCCTGCAACTGGGAGGCAATCGACGCCAATCCCTTTTATTGCCCCGACCCTGCGGCTGCAAAGCGGTGGGAGCAAATGCTTGATAACGCGCGCAAGGCGGGCAGCTCGCTTGGTGCGGTGGTCGAATGCTCGGCTGACGGCGTGCCAGCGGGTTGGGGCGCGCCGGTCTATGCCAAGCTCGATGCAGAGCTCGCTTCGGCGCTGATGTCGGTCAATGCGGTCAAGGGCGTCGAGATCGGCGACGGGTTTGCAGCGGCGCGGTTGCGAGGCGAGGACAATGCCGATGCGATCCGTTCGGGGCCGACCTTCCTGTCCAACCATGCGGGCGGAATTCTCGGAGGAATTTCAACCGGCCAGCCGGTTGTTGCACGAGTCGCGTTCAAACCGACCTCGTCGATCCTGACGCCGGTCCAGACGATCGACCGCGACGGCAATGAAACCGAGATCGTCACCAAGGGCCGGCACGACCCCTGCGTCGGAATCCGCGGAGCGCCGGTCGTCGAAGCGATGATGGCGCTGGTGCTTGCCGACCAGAAGCTTCTCCATCGCGCCCAGTGCGGCTGAACCGATGGATTGCATCGAGGTCGCGCTCGGTACGCGCAGCTACGAGATCATTATAGAACCCGGGTTGGTTGATCGTGCGCTGCAGCATCTCGCTCCGCTGGTCAGCGGAGCCCGAGTGCACGTCGTCAGCGACGAGCGCGTCTGGTCAATCCTGGGAGCGCGCCTCCGGGCTGGCATCGGCGACCTCGGCGGCGATCCGATCCTGGTGCCAACGGGTGAGGCGAGCAAGAGCTGGGCCGGGCTGCAGTCGGTGGTCGACCGGCTGCTGGAGCGGGAAATCGAGCGCAACGACCTGGTCCTTGCGTTTGGCGGTGGAGTGGTCGGCGACCTCGCCGGCTTTGCTGCAGCAATCGTCAATCGCGGGTGCAATCTGGTCCAGGTTCCAACGACCCTTCTGGCCCAGGTCGACAGCAGCGTCGGCGGCAAGACAGCGATCAACGTTGCCGCGGGCAAGAATTTGGTGGGAGCCTTTTATCAGCCGTCGCTGGTGCTGATCGATCCGAATTTGCTCGAAACACTGGACGCGCGGCAGGTGCGCGCGGGCTACGCCGAGATCGTCAAATATGCGCTCATCGCGGATGCCAAGCTGTTCGCCTGGCTCGAACTCAATGTTCGCGGCGTGCTCGACGGCGATGCCGCAGCCCGTGCCCATGCGATCGCAGCGGCGGTCGCCGGCAAGGCCCGCATTGTCGAGGAGGATGAGCGCGAGACCAATGGCCGCCGCGCCTTGCTTAACCTTGGCCACACCTTCGGCCACGCGCTGGAGGCGGAGACGGGCTATTCGGAGCGCCTGCTGCACGGCGAGGCAGTGGCCCTCGGCTGTGTTCTGGCCTTCGACTTTTCTGCTGCCCGCGGCTTATCGAGTGCCGACGACGCAGCCAGGGTCCGAAGTCATTTTGCAGCGGCTGGCTTGCCGACCACTCTGGCCGAGCTGGGGCTCGCGCAAAGCGGCGCGCAGCTTGCCCGCCACATGCGTCACGACAAGAAGCGCGAAGGCGGCGTGACCGCGTTCATCCTGGTCAACGGCATTGGCGCCGCGATCGTCGACCGAAACGTCGATCTGGCCGATGTCGCCGGATTCCTCGACCGCGCGCGATGATGCCTTATGCCGAGGTCATCGGCGATCCGATCGCGCAATCGCTCTCGCCCGCGATCCACAAATTCTGGCTCGAGCAAGCGGGGCTTGCCGGTGATTACCGAGCGCTTCGGGTTCGAGGCGAAGACCTCGCCGCCTATCTGCGCGATCGCCGCTCGGACCCCGACTGGCGGGGCTGCAACGTCACCATCCCGCACAAGGAAAAGCTGCTCGTCCATCTTGACGAGATGGAGCCGCGAGCAGCGGCGATCGGCGCGGTCAACTGTGTCGAGGCAGGCGCCGGGCGCTTGATCGGGCACAACACCGACCTCGACGGTATTGCCGCGGCGTTGGACTGTGTGGTTCTGGAAGGATGCAAAGCTGCCGTAATTGGCGGCGGGGGTGCGGCCCGGGCAGCGGCGGCGTATCTCGCCGGCCGCGGCGTCGCCAGGATTGCGATCCTCGTTCGGGACCCCGCAAAGGCCGAGCCGCTCCGCGCGCTCGCCGGCGGAGCATCATTCGAGATTGGGCGGATCGAGACAGCGCAAGCACTGTTCGACGGTGCGGCGGTGATCATCAACGCGAGCCCGCTGGGCATGGCCGGATGCCCGCCAATGCCGGTCGAACTGGTTGCAGCGGCGGGTCGATACGCCGATCGAGCGCTCCTGTTCGACATGGTCTACGATCCTGTGACGACGCCATTTCTTGCGGCTGGACAGCGTGCCGGTGGATCGACCGTGGACGGGCTCGTGATGCTGATTGGGCAGGCAAAAAGAGCGTTCGAAACGTTTTTCGGCCAGGCGCCGCCCAATGCCGATGCGGCCCTTCGTGCCCTCCTCACCACATAGACCGACATTTCTTCGGCGGTGGAAACAATGCCGACGGAAATCGTTGACAGGATCCCATTTCTGAAGTTTTGATCCGGACCATGACGGCGAACAGGCATCCAGGCTGCATTCCGAACGACGCGTCGCGCCGGTTGCCGGGCCGCGACCGCTTCAGCTATTATTACTATATTCGCGAGAGGGCGGAGACGGTCTGACGAGCTGATTTCAGCTTCAACAGTTCGAACCCCGCCCGGTCCTCCTGGCGGGGTTTCTTTTTTGAAAGGAACCCGACGGTGAAAGAATTGCAACAGACGCAAGGGGCGGCCGAACTTCACGGCGCCTTGGCCTCACAGCTGCCGCCACCCGGTGCCGCCGCCGACTGGACCGTGCCCCAGCATTGGGACGAGCTGACCGATGAAGATCATTGGGTTTGGGATACATTGTTCGCCCGGCAGAAGACGCTGCTTCACGGCCGCGCCGTCCAGGAGTTCGAGGAATCGCTCGAGGTCCTTCATCTGTCGCGCCCGGGCATTCCCAACTTTGCCGAGCTCAATCAGAAGCTCAATGCACGGACCGGCTGGACGGTCGTTGCGGTCCCTGGCCTGGTCCCCGACGAGGTATTTTTCGAGCATCTCAGCAATCGCCGTTTCCCGGCCGGGAATTTCATCCGCAAGGCGAGCCAGCTCGACTATCTCGAGGAGCCCGACGTTTTTCACGACGTCTTCGGTCATGTGCCGCTACTGGCCCAGCCGGAAGTCGCCGATTTCATGCAGGAACTCGGTTTCCTTGGCCTCAAGGCGATGGCTCTGGGCCAGCTTCACCGCGTCGCCCGACTATATTGGTACACCGTCGAGTTTGGCCTCACTCTGGAGCGTGGAGAGCCGCGCATTTACGGCGCCGGAATTCTTTCGAGCTTCGGGGAGTCCCATTATTCGCTCGAAAGCGCAAAGCCGCATCGCCTGACCTTTGACCTCAAGCGCGTCCTTCGCACCCGCTATCGCACCGACGCGTTCCAGCAGAGCTATTTCGTCATCAACCGGTTCGAAGACGCCCTGAACCTGATCCGCGAAAACGACTTTGCGACTCTGTGCACCGAACTGGACAAGTGCCCTGACGTCGATCCCTCGGTTGTCGATAAGGACGAATTGCTCGCCGCCTGATGGACGGATCTTCCCGGTTGGCGCTATGAGGTGGCCACAGAGGGGACACTGGATGAATCGGGAGAAAGGCGGCGCGTGGAAAGCCGCGTAGTTCAGCGCATTCGCGAGCTGATCGTCGAAGGCGTCCTGGCTCCAGGTTCACGGGTTGCGGAAGCCGCAATCGCCGAGCGCCTGGGGGTTTCAAGGACGCCGGTTCGAAGCGCTCTGCCGGCGCTCGCGGGAGAAGGTTTGCTCGAGCCGGTCGGCAAGCGCGGCTTTGCAGTGCGCAACTTCACTGTCGAGGACAGCTATCGCGCAACCGAATTGCGCTGCGTGCTTGAAGGCTATGCGGCGCGTGAATTGGCGGCACGTGACGATCGCGGGCCGATTGTCGCCGCACTTCGCGAAACATTGCGCGATGGCGACGCGATTTTTGCCAAGGGGTTCGTCGTCAAGGAGGACGAAAGCGTTTACGCGGAGATGAATCGCGAGTTCCACGATTTGATCGTCGGCGGCGCGCAGGACGGGCTGCTCAGCGATCTTATCCACCGCGTCTATTCGGTCCCGTTCGTCGCCCCCAATGTCGTTGCCTTCAATCGCATTCCGCTGGACGAAATCTATCCGATCCTGATGTCGGGGAATCATCAGCATCACGCGATCGTCGATGCCATTGAGGATGGCCAGTCGGAGCTTGCCGAAACCTTGATGCGGGGCCACTCGAGCCCGGCGCGTCGAAGCCTCGGGCTGGAAGGGGTCGAGCAGGACACTTGACCTTAAGCTGCACTGCAGCATAATGGGATCCAACGCGCCTTGGCGCGCAGAATGCATCAAGAGTGGCCGGCCGGTTCATCTGGACCACCGTCCCACGCCAACCTGCCCCCCCGGGCAAGGTGGCAGTCCCGAGTTTGGGGCGATGCGGCCGCGAGGGCAATTAAACGGGCCATCCAGGCGGTATCCATCCGGCTCCAAGAGAGGGTAATGGATCTGTCCGTCACGCCACGTCTTGAAGTGCGCAACGCCGAGGATGCCGCGATTGCGCGCGCATCGTCGTTGTCGACGCCGCTGACGCTTTTCGACGTGCCGGTCCCGCGCGACCTCACACAGTTCGGGCAGCAGGTCCTGGCTTCGGGCCTTGGCAATCCGCTTGCCCGGCCAGTGGTGGTCCTTGGCGGTATTTCGGCCGATTGTTTTCCAGCTGAAAAACCCGACGGGTCGCCGGGCTGGTGGTCGGGGCTGGTCGGGGAGGGCCGAGCGGTCGACCCGGGCGAAGTGTACGTCATCGGCATGGATTTTGCCGCCGACGAGAGCGGCGCGACGGCACCGTCAACCGTCGAACAGGCACGAATACTGGCGGCCGCGCTGGACTGTCTGGGCATTCGCCAGCCGGCAATCATTGTCGGCGCATCCTACGGTGCAATGGTCGGCATGGCGCTGGTGCAAGCGGATCCGGCGCGTGTCGATCGGCTGGTCATTGTATCCGCTTCTGCAGCGCCGCATCCGGCAAGTACGGCGGCGCGCGAGCTGCAGCGGCGGGTGGTGGCGCTCGGCCTTGAAGCAGGGCGCGGCGAGGAAGCGCTGGTGATCGCGCGGGGGATGGCCATGCTCACCTACCGGACAGCGAGCGAGTTCGACCAGCGCTTCGAGGGCGGAATCGCACAGGCAGGAGCACTCAGCTGCTCGCCGGCGGGGGCGTATCTGCGCGCCCGCGGAGAAGCCTTTGCATCGGCAATGTCGCCGGGGCGCTTCATCAGCCTGTCGGCTTCGATTGATCGTCATCGCGTTCATCCCGAGCGGATCGCTGCGCCATGCCTGGTGATCGGCGCGGACAGCGATCAGCTGGTGTTCGCTCACGAGTTGCGCCAGCTGGCCGCGCAGATCGCTGGCCCGACGCAGCTTCATGTGCTCGATTCGATCTATGGTCACGACATGTTCCTCAAGGAATCGGCGCGCGTTGGCGGGATTGTCGGGCCGTTCCTGGCCGCCGCCGGATGACCAGACGCAACAACCCCGCGACGATCGTCGCAGCCGCCCATCCCGACCGCGATCCCGCCTACGGAAGCGTCGGCCCGCCGATCTGGACCTCGGACACCTTTCGCTGGCGGACCCCCGACGACAAGCCAGCCTTCGACTATTCGCGGACGGTCAATCCCAACCGGGCAATGCTCATCCGGACCCTCGCCGAGCTGGAAGGTGCCAGCGGCGGAGTCGTGACCAACAGCGGCCAGTCGGCCGGGCTGCTCGCGCTGCTCTGCCTACCGACCGGCGCCCGGGTGGTTGCACCGCACGATTGCTACGGCGGCACCTATCGCTTGCTTGAGGCCATCGCGCGCCAGGGCAAGATCAGCTGCACCTTCGTCGACATGACCAACGACGCTTCGTTCGAGCAAGCGCTGGCCCACGACCTTGCACTGCTGTGGATCGAAACGCCCAGCAATCCGCTGCTTCGAACCACCGACATCAGGCGCCGCGCAGCAGCGGCCAAGGCCCGCGGAGCGCTGGTTCTGGCGGACA
>JBDSSR010000029.1:0-4270 GCA_039928675.1 Sphingomicrobium sp.
TCGACCCCGAAAGCGTGTGGCTGGCTTTCGACACCAGGCTCGGCCGCGACGTGACGGTCGAACCGCACGTCGTTTTCGGCCCCGGCGTCAGCATTGCCGACGGTGCAACCATCCACGCCTTCAGCCATATCGAGGGCGCGACCATCGGCGCCGGCGCAAGCATTGGCCCGTTCGCGCGAATTCGCCCCGGAACGAAGCTTGGGCAAAACACCAGGGTCGGCAATTTCGTCGAGCTCAAGAAAGCTGAGGTGGCCGACGGCGCAAAGGTCAATCATCTGTCCTATGTCGGCGATGCAACCATCGGCGCCAAAGCCAACATCGGCGCTGGCACAATCACCTGCAATTACGACGGCTTTGGCAAGTATCGCACGATCATCGGCGCGGGCGCGTTCATCGGCTCGAACAGCGCGCTGGTGGCCCCGGTCAGCATTGGCGAAGGCGCGATCGTCGGCGCTGGTTCGGTGATTACCAAAGACGTCGAAGCCGACAGCCTGGCGCTCGGGCGGGGCGAGCAGAAGGGTCTGAGCGGCTGGGCGAAACGCTTTCGCGAACGGATGGGTCGCAAGGCGGCGCGCTAGCCGCTTGCACAGGCATCTTGGGTTTTTCATAGGCCACGGCGCGCCGCGGTTCACAGGAGTGGTTTGAAGATGTGCGGGATCGTCGGAATTGTCGGACAAGGCGCGGTTGCGCAACGGCTGTTCGACGGGCTCAAGCGGCTCGAATATCGCGGCTATGATTCGGCCGGCATCTGCACCATCGACGATGGCCAGTTCGTCCGCCGGCGCGCTGCTGGAAAGCTCGACAATCTGGCGCGTGAGCTGGCCGACCATCCGCTTGCCGGAACCATCGGCATCGCCCACACTCGCTGGGCAACCCACGGCGCACCGACGATGGGCAATGCCCACCCCCACATCGTCGGTCCGGTGGCACTGGTCCACAACGGCATCATCGAGAATTTCAAACCGCTTCGCGAAGCACTGATCGCGCAGGGGCGAAGGTTCGAGAGCGAGACCGATACCGAAGTCGTCGGCCACCTCCTCGCGCGCGAAGTCGAAGGCGGTGCGTCGCCGCAGGAGGCGGTCGCAGCGGTCCTCCCGCAGCTCCACGGCGCGTTCGCCATCGCCATCCTGTTCCGCGACCATCCCGATTTGATCATCGGCGCGCGATTGGGCGCTCCGCTCACCGTCGGTTACGGCGAGGGCGAAAACGTGCTTGGCTCGGACGCGCTTGCAGTTGCTCCGTGGACCCAGCGCATCGCCTATCTCGAAGAGGGCGACTGGGCGGTGGTTCGCCGCGAGCGGATCGAGATCTTCGATCGCGACAACCGGCCGGTCGAGCGCGAAATCGTTCAATCGGGCGCGTCCTCGGCCCCGGTCGAGAAGGGCAATTATCGCCACTACATGCAAAAGGAGATTTTCGAGCAGCCGATCGTGGTTGCACAGACCCTCCAGAGCTACATCCGGCCGTTCGAGGGCGAAGTCGCGCTTCCGGTTGCCGACGCCGACCTGCAATCGATCCAGCGGCTGACCATCGTCGCCTGCGGGACCAGCTATTACGCCGGGCTGGTCGCCAAATATTGGGTCGAACAGTTCGCCCGCGTTGCCGTCGACATCGATGTCGCAAGCGAATTTCGCTATCGCGACCCGGTACTCGAACCGGGCGGGCTGGCGCTGTTCATCAGCCAGTCGGGCGAGACCGCCGACACGCTTGCAGCACTTCGCCACGCCCGCTCACAGGGCCAGCGAATCGCGGTGGTGGTCAATGTGCCGACCAGTTCGATGGCGCGCGAGGCGGATTTGCTTCTGCCAACCCATGCCGGCCCCGAAATCGGGGTTGCATCGACCAAGGCTTTCTCCTGCCAGCTTGCGGTCCTCGCAGCGCTTGCCGCCAACCTCGCACGGGCCAAGGGTCGGCTCAGCCGAGCCGAGGAACAGGCCATCGTCGCGCACCTTCAGGAAGCCCCGGCGGCGATCAACGCGGCGCTTGGCCACGACGAGGACATCGCCGCGATGGCGCACCTCATCGCGCCCGCCCGCGACGTCCTCTACCTCGGCCGCGGTCCCGAATATCCGATGGCCCTGGAAGGCGCCTTGAAGCTTAAGGAGATCAGCTACATCCACGCCGAAGGCTATGCCGCGGGCGAGATGAAGCATGGGCCGATCGCGCTGATCGACGACAACGTGCCGGTCATCGTTCTCGCGCCGTCCGGGCCGTTGTTCGAAAAGACCGTCAGCAACATGCAGGAAGTCCGCGCGCGGGGCGGCAGAATCGTCCTCATCAGCGACGCCAAGGGAATCGCCCAGGCCGGCGAGGGGTGCATTGCGACGATTGAAATGCCCGTCGTCCATCCACTGATTGCACCGTTGGTCTATGCCGTGCCGGTGCAGTTGCTCGCCTACCATGTGGCGGTCCTCAAGGGCACCGATGTCGATCAGCCGCGCAATTTGGCCAAGAGCGTGACGGTCGAATGAAGGCGGTCGAGCCGTTCCGCTTTCCAGGCGCGCGCGGCCAGATTCTCGACGGGCGGATCGAGCTTCCTGAAGGCCAGGCGCGCGGCACCGCGGTGTTCGCCCATTGCTTTACCTGCACAAAACAGTCGAAGGCCGCGACCAGCATCGCCGGCGCGCTGGCACAGGCTGGCTGGCGCGTCCTTCGCTTCGACTTCACTGGCCTAGGCGACAGCGATGGCGCGTTTGCAGAGGCGGGATTTGTTTGCGATGTCGACGATCTCGTTGCGGCTTCGCAAGCGCTTGCAGGCGCTGGCCATCGGGTTGATCTGATGGTCGGGCACAGCCTTGGCGGAGCCGCCGTCATTGCTGCTGCAGAACGCGTCCCGAGCGTCACTGCGATCGCCACCATCGGCGCTCCGTTCAAGGTCGACCATGTGCTCGATCGGCTGGGTGAACAGATCGCCTCGATCCCGGCAGATGGAGCGGGGGAAGTGTCGATTGGCGGGCGACCATTTTCGATCAGTCGCCAATTTATCGACCAGCTGTTCGATCAGCCGCAGGCCGAGCGCCTCGGTCGCCTCGGCAGGGCCCTATTGGTGTGCCACTCGCCGACCGACGAGATGGTCGCGCTCGCCAACGCCAAGGCAATTTTCGACGCTGCCCGGCACCCGCGAAGCTTCATTGCCCTGGACGGCGCCGACCATTTGCTGACCAGGCCTGGTTCGGCGCAATATGCAGCTGGAATCATCGCCGCCTGGGCGCGCTGCTATGCACCGCAGCACTAGGCTTTCGCGCCGATCTATTTGGGATGGCGTTCCAGGATGATATCGCGCCGCGCGACCAGGCGACCGTCGCTGCCATGCGCCAAAGCGACTATACCGGATCCTGCGCGAAGTTCCTGCCGGCGGCGATAGTCCCGGGTTACGCCGAACTCGCCGTCGAACACGATGTCGTCGATATAATATGGCCGTCGTCCAGGCTCGAGCACGGTCAGATGGATATGGGCGGGCATCGTCTGGCGCGGATAGGGGCCGGGCTTGATCGTTTCGAACCGATAGCGTCCGTCGGCATCGGTTCGAACCCAGCCGCGCATTCGCCCGTGCCGGCGGCTCCACTCGGTTTCGGGCGATCCGTTGGCGTACAGCCCTGCTGCATTGGTCTGATAGGCGTAGATGATCACTCCGGGAGCCGGGCTATGGCCGTCGATCGCAAGCACTCGTCCTTCAACCACCAACGGTTCGCCGGGCTCATCCGCGGGACCGATTCTGCTTCTCCACGACAAGCTTTCGGGGGGCCTTTCAAACGCCCCGTCACAGCCTTCGCAATGATAGAGATCGGGCCGGACAGCTGCGAGTGCTCGGGCGTCGTGCGCCGATCGTTGCGGCTTTGCCCGGCACGCGGTCGCAGTGACCAATGCTGCCGACAATAGCAGCAGCTTCCTTCGGTCTATCGACGGAGCGGACATGGTAACCCTTCCTCAAAGCCGGACGGCGTGCGACTCCTCGATAATCGTTTGGACGCAGGCCGCCTAGCTCGCCTCTCTCCCAATCGTGCCGTGGATGTGATGACCGTCTCGACGGTGCCGGTCGGGCAGTCTAGGTCCGCGCCGTGCACTATCCCCTTCGCCTGACCGTCGACCGCTCCACAATCCAGGCCAATTGGCGCTGGCTTGCCGACCACTCGGGGGTTGCAGCGGGGGCAGCGATCAAGGCTGACGGCTATGGGCTCGGCGCTCGGCAGGCGACCGATGCGCTATTGCAGGCGGGGTGCCGCGACTTCTTCGTTTCGACCTGGGCCGAGGCGCAAGCGCTCGGCGCCGT
>JBDSSR010000030.1:0-8249 GCA_039928675.1 Sphingomicrobium sp.
CCGGCAATTCGCTCGACAATTTGATCATCGGCAACGGGCTTTCCAACCATCTTTACGGCGGTTCGGGCAATGACGTACTGATTGGCGGCGACGGGCTGGACTATCTGACCGGCGGCGCTGGCAACGACATCTTTGTCGCGCAGCTTGGAACCGCAGTTTCAACCAAGGCTGGCACGATGTCGATCGACGTTATTCTCGACTTCACCAGCGGCGATCATATCGATCTGTCCGGAATCGACGCAATGTCGGGCGTTTCCGGCTTCCAATCGTTCACTTTCAAGGGAAGCAGCGCCAACAAGGATGCCGGCGATCTCAGCTTCAAGGTTTATGACAGCGTCAACGGGGCCGAAAAGGCGCTTGGCATCGATCTTGACGGAGTCTCTGGCACCAGCCCTTATTCCGGCCCGGTGACGGTGGTGTTCGGCAACCATGACGGCGGTTCACCCGATTTTGCGCTTGCCCTGTTCGGAGTGAACGGGGTTGACGCCAACGCCTTTATCTAGGGTCGCGCCGTCGGCTGTTCGGCTTCGCCGGCGCTCGAATCAGCGCCCGGAGGAGCTGTCAGCATAACTGCAACTTGTCTCTTGTGGGCGCGACGATGCCCAAACCGATCGATGTTCATGCGGCCAGATGACGCCACTGGCCAAAGCGGCGCAGCGGCGTTTCCAGAAGATCTGGCGATCGACGAGATTACGTTCGAAATTGAAGTGATCGCGGACGTTGGCGTGGATGGATGCGAACTTCTGCATGGTCTTCATTAGGCAATGGCTAACCTTGAGTCCGGGTTAGCGATTGCTCAGCCCAAGTCTTTGAGATTGAACGCTAATCAGAACTAAGTGGCGGAGCTGTCAGTCTAACCGCAACTTGTCTCTGTCGGGCGCGAGGATATCAAGCCCGCGCATGTGGCTCACGCGGACAATGCCCTCACGAGCGCACCGCACTCAGGTTGTTGGTCACGGCCCTGGCAGGGTGCCGCGATAAGTCACGTCCAAAAAAGCACCACCAGAGGCTGATGAAGCGAGTTAATCGTCGGATTCATGAAAAGAAGTTGGCGGATAAAGTTGCGAAGCCCGGCAGAACGATCGATCGGCTGAGCCGTCAGCGCTTTGGCAAATTCACTGCATTCGTCACCGAGGTCTGCCCGAATGCGAACTAATCCGAGCCTATGCCGGACCCATCGAGGCGCGTGCCGAGCGTCACGAACAGCTGGACGAGTGGAGGTACGAGGACCGCCGAGAGCACGACCTTTGACAGCATTTGGCCGAGCAGCAGCTCGCCAACCGGGAAGCCCCCGGCCAAGGAGTCGCAGCGGCCGATGTGGCCCGCATCTTCGTGCTCGCCTTGTCGTTTGACACCCCGGGCTTTCGGATACTGCATGCTGTTGCTCCTCACCCGGACTACCCGCTCACCGACGGCCGCCTGCAGGCCGAGTATGGCTTCGATTTTTCGCAACACGGACCCGACCGAGCAACGATCCTGCGCCGCGTCAGGAGCGAATCCGGCCTGAATTTGCGGGCACAGAAACATCACGGCGGGTACTTTGCAGGGCTCGAGTGATGCCGTCAGAATTGTCGGTTTAACTGCAAAACGTCTTTGATGGTCGCAACCATGTTCGACCGGATCTCAGCTCAGGCCGCAAGTTTCTGCCAGTCGGCCAATGCGGCACAGCGGCCGATCATTTTGTTGGCCCACTGCCCAACTCCTGCTTCCCGCCTTTGCCGAGTTCATTCATCGCGGCCCAGTAGGAACACAAGCCGTCAGCAGTCCGGGCTTAAGCCATCCTCTCCGCGTCCTATGCTCGCACTGCTGTGGGGAGCTCGTCATCGCTCCAATTCTCGTCAGGGAGCTGTCAGTCTAACTGCAACTTGTCTCTGATGGGCGCGACGATTCCAAACCCGATTTGGGGTCAGGCGGCAAGCTGCCGCCACTCGGCGAGGGCGGCCGAGCGAAGCAGCTTGTAAGTGGTGCGATCGACGAGGTGGCGTTGGGTGTTGAAGTAGTTGGTTAGGCTGGCATGGACCGAGGCGAACTTCTGCAGACTCTTCATCCGCCGGAACCTGAGCATCGCCCTCTCTCGTCGCCGGAACGGAAGATGACTGTTCTCCACCCGGTTGTTGGCCCAGCGTCCGACCTCCTGTTTATCGGCGTTGCCGAGCTCGCTCATGGCTGCCTTGTAGGAGCGTAGCCCGTCGGTGGTGATCGCTTGCGGTGAGCCGTGGCGCTTGAGCGTCTTCTTCATGAAGCGGAGGGCGGTCGTCTTGTCTTGGGTCCTGGTGATGAAGCTCTCGAGAATCTCACCTTCGTGATCGACGGCTCGCCAGAGATAGACCATCTCCCCATTGAGCTTCACGTACATCTCGTCGAGATGCCAGCGCCAATGGCGAAATCCACGCATGTGGCTGACCCGCTGCCGGCGGATGTCACTGGCGAACAGCGGACCGAACCGGTTCCACCAGAAGCGCACCGTCTCGTGGCAGATGTCTATCCCGCGCTCGAACAGCAGGTCTTCGACATTCCTAAGGCTGAGCGGATATTTCACATACATCATCACCACCAGGCGGATCACCTCAGGCGATGAATTGAAGCGCTTGAACGGACTGGCCGGTTTGGCTCTCGACTTACGTTGCATGCGGGAGCCGCTAGACGCCACATTCAACCTTGACCAGATGTACCCCGTTGGTCTGACAATGCCGTTCGAACTATTAGAATGCCGACGTCTGCCTCTGCCGATTGATCCCTTCCAGCGCTCAGACTTGGCCAGCACCGCGTTCAATCGAAACAGAACTCCGGCGGCGCATGAGCAGGAATGCGGCAGGGATTACAAGCATCGACAAAAGCGGTGCTGTGATCATGCCGCCAATCATTGGCGCGGCGATCCGGCTCATAACTTCCGAACCGGTCCCGGTGCCGATAAGGATCGGAAACAGGCCGGCGAGGATGACGGCGACGGTCATTGCCTTGGGTCGGACGCGGAGCAGCGCGCCTTCGCGCACCGCGCCTTCGATTGCCCGGTCATCGGGGTGGGGGCCGCGTTCGGCCAGCGCCTGCTTAAGGTAGATCAGCATGACGACGCCGAATTCGGCCGACACGCCGGCCAAGGCGATGAACCCAACGCCCGTCGCTACCGACTGATTGTAGCCGAGCAAGTAGAGAAACCACAGGCCGCCGGTCAGTGCGAAGGGCAGCGTTCCCATGATCAATGCCGCCTCGCCGAAGCGCCGGAAAGTCGCATAAAGCAGCAGGAAAATGATCAGAAGCGTCGCCGGCACGACGATCTTCAGTCGCTCGATGGCACGTTGCAGAAATTCGAATTGGCCGGTGTAGGTCACACTAATCCCTGGCGGTAACTTGACCTTGGCCGAGATTTCTCGTTGCAGATCGCCGACGATCGTAGTGAGCGGGCGGCCGCGCCCGTCGATATAGATCCACGTTACCGGACGGCCGTTCTCGCTGCGGAGCATGGGAGGACCAGCGCTAACCCCGATAGTGGCTAGTGTTCCGAGCGTCACTTGTTGCAGCGAAGGCGTCACGACCGGCAGGCTGCGCAGTCCATCGAGACTGTCGCGGAGTTCGCGCGGATAGCGCACGCTGATCGGATAACGCGCCAATCCCTCGACGGTCTGACCGATGGTTTCGCCGCCGATCGCACCGGATACGATCGACTGCACATCGGCAACATTCATCCCGTAGCGCGCGGCGGCGGCGCGATCGATCTGTACGTCGATATAGCGGCCGCCCGTCAGCCGCTCGGCGAGCGCGGAACTGACCCCGGGCACCGTCTTGGCGACCTGTTCGATCTGCTGCGCGGTTCGGTCGATCTCAGCCAGATTGGAACCTGCCACCTTGATGCCGATCGGGCTCTTGATGCCGGTCGAGAGCATGTCGATGCGGTTGCGGATCGGCGGGATCCAGAAATTGGCTAGACCCGGCACCTTCACCGCACGATCCAACTCGTCGATCAGCCGATCTTGGGTCATCCCCGGCCGCCACTGGTCCTTGGGCTTGAAGCGGATCGTGGTTTCGAACATGTCGAGCGGGGCCGGATCGGTGGCGGTGTCGGCGCGTCCGGCCTTGCCAAACACGCTGTCGACCTCGGGTACGGTCTTGATCAGCCGGTCGGTCAGCTGAAGTAGGCTGCCTGCCTTGGCGACTGAGATGCCCGGCAGCGCAGATGGCATGTAGAGCAAGTCACCCTCGTTCAAATTGGGCATGAACTCACCCCCAAGCTGGCTGATCGGCCAGATACTGGTCGAGAAGATGAGCGCCGCGACCACCAGCGCCTTCTTCGGCTTCTCCAGTACCCAATCGAGTGCCGGCCGGTAGATGCGGGTCAACCAACGATTGATCGGATTTGAATCTTCGGAAGGGATTTTCCCGCGGATCAGGAACCCCATCAGCACCGGGATGAGCGTAATCGAAAGGATAGCCGCGGCAGCCATCGCATAGGTTTTGGTAAAGGCGAGGGGGGCAAACAGGCGTCCCTCCTGTCCCTGGAGCGAAAAGATCGGGATGAACGAGAAGGTGATGATCAGCAGGCTGAGGAACAGCGCCGGGCCGACCTCGACCGCAGCTTGAGTAATGACCTTCCACCGTTCGGACGTTTCCAATGTTCGATCGGGATTTTCGCTCGTCCAGTGCTCGAGACGCTTGTGCGCGTTTTCGATCATCACCACGGCGGCATCGACCATCGCGCCGATGGCAATGGCAATTCCGCCTAGCGACAGGATGTTGGCGTTCAACCCTTGGACGCGCATGATGATGAACGCCATGAGGATGCCGAGCGGCAATGTCAGGATCGCAACCAGCGCGGAACGGATGTGCCACAGAAACAGGCCGCAGACGAGCGCCACGACGATGAATTCCTCGAACAGCTTGCTGGTGAGGTTGTCGACGGCACGGTCGATCAGACCCGAACGGTCATAGGTGGTGACAATCTCGACGCCCGGCGGCAGGCTCTTCTTGAGTTCGGTAAGCTTGGCACGAACGCCGTCGATCACCGCGCGCGCATTTTTGCCTTGGCGCAGGACGATGATGCCCCCGGCGACCTCGCCCTCGCCATTGAGTTCGGCGAGACCGCGCCGCATGTCCGGGCCCAATTGGATGGTCGCGACGTCGCCAAGCTGTACCGGGACGCCGCCTGCCACAGTCTTCAGCGGCACGGCGCGGAAATCGTCGAGCGAGGTCAGATATCCCGAGGCGCGGACGATATATTCGGCTTCGGCTAGTTCAACGACTGAGCCTCCGGTTTCCTGATTGGCGCGTTTCAGCGCATCGGTCACTTGCGCTTGCGTGATCCCGTAAGAGATGAGCTTCTGCGGATCGAGCACTACCTGATATTGCTTGACCATTCCGCCGACGCTGGCGACCTCGGCGACCCCCGGCACGGTTTTTAATTCGTAGCGCAGGAACCAGTCCTGCATGCTGCGCAATTGCGACAGGTCATGACGGCCGGTCCTGTCGACCAGCGCATATTCGTAAATCCACCCCACTCCGGTCGCGTCAGGTCCGAGCGACGCCTTGGCTCCGTCGGGAAGGCTAGCCTGAACCTGACTCAGATATTCAAGCACGCGGCTCCGTGCCCAATAGAGATCGGTCCCGTCCTCGAACAAGACATAGACAAAGCTGTCGCCGACGAACGAATAGCCGCGCACGACGCGCGCACCCGGAACCGACAACATCGTTGTCGCCAGCGGATAGGTAACCTGATCCTCGACGATCCGCGGCGCTTGGCCTGGATAGGTGGTGCGAATAATGACTTGGACATCGGATAGGTCCGGTAGCGCATCCACCGGGGTCGTCCTGACCGCGGCAATGCCGATCACGACGAGCACGAGCGCCGCGAGCAGGACGAGATAGCGCGCCTTGACCGATGCGCGGATGATCGCCGCGATCAACGTCGCTGCTCCGGCGGGGTCAAGGGCTGCCCGCCAAGCGGCGTCGGTTCGATGCCGCTCAGGCTTGCCTCGGAATCGAGCAGGAATTGGCCCGAGGCGACCACCTTCTGGCCCTGGGCAAGTCCGGCCACGATCTGGGTCTTGCCGCCGCCCTCGCGCCCAAGTTGGACCTCGACCGGCCGGTAGCGGCCACCCGCGACCACGAGCATCACCAAGTCGCGCTTGCCAGTGCGGATCACCGCTTCACTGGGAACCAGTAGGCCACCACCTCCATAGCCGGTGAAATGGACGGTCGCGAACATTCCCGGCCGTAGTCGGCCACCGCGATTGGGCAGTTCAATCCGCACCGTAAGCGTTCGGCTTTCCGCCTGGGCGGTCGGCAGGATGGCGATGACGCGGCCATAAATGGTCTCGCCAGGGAATGCGGTCAGCTCGACCCGGACAGAACGTCCGACCTGAATGCCGCCGGATTGCGCTTCCGGCACCGCCGCATTGAGCCACACTGTAGCGAGGCCCGACACCTGCGCCAGCGTTTGCCCCGCCGACAAGGTCATGCCGCGGCGGACTTCGAGAGTTTGGATGACGCCACCGATCGGGCTGCGGATCGTGGTCGATCCATTGCCTCCTGGACCGGACGAGCCAAGCAAACGCAAGCGTTCGCGCGACGCGGCGATCAACGCCCGATCACCGGTTCGTTGCACCGCGCGATATTCGGCCTGCGCGCCGCCCCATTCGGGCACCAGCACATCAGCGAGGGGCGCTCCGGCACCGATTACGTCGCCAGGCGCGCGATTATAGACGCGCTGCACAAAGCTGTTGGCGCGCGCCTGGATTATGGCGACGTTGCGCTGATTGAAGTCGATCGTGCCGGTGACCGTCAGATCGGAATCGATCACGCCACTTTCGACGGTCGCCAGACGGATTCCGAGACTCTGCCTTGCCGCCGGATCGACCGTGACCCCAGGCGGGCCAGTGGATGCACCACCCTCGTCGGCATATTTGGGTTTGAAGGCCTTCATGCCCATCGACGAGAGCTCGTCGGGGCTATTGTAATGTTCCTGCGGCACCATCGGATCGAAATAATAAAGGATTTTGCGGTCGCCGGTCGCAGACCCCACGACCTCGGCCGGGGCGGGCGCTATCCATCGCGCGATGCCAAAGCCGATGCCGCCGCTGGCGACGATCGCCAGGATGATCGCGCGCCCGACCGGGGTGCGCGGGATCAGGTTGCTCGGAGTCATCGTGCTGCACTCCGATAGGTAAGGACCAGCCTGGCACCGTCGATTTCGACCAGTGCTTCGCGATCCAGCGTAGTCAATGCCGCATTGACTAGCGCGATGTGGGCATCGACGACCTCGACCAGGCTGGCGCGACCGGCGCCATAGCTCGCGGTCTCAAGGTCGACCCGCTCGCGGGCAAGAGGCTCGAGCGTCAGCCGCGATCGCAGCCATTGCTCATGGTGCATGGCATGGTCCGCCAGACCCTCGTCGAGGTCGGCCGCAACGGCTCGGCGGGCCGCTTCTCGCTCCGCAGCAGCTTGCCCGGCTTGCGCCCGACGAGCTGCGATCGAGGCATTCTGTCGGTTTCGTGTAAAGAACGGCAGGCTGATCGTTACGCCGGCAGACACATAATCGCCAAAGCGCGGGTCACGATGCTGATACGCCGCATCGACCCCGAAATCGGACTTGCGCTCAGCCTCTGCCAGGCGAATTTCGGCGCTTGCTTGGCCGAGCCGCGCTTCGACTGGCGCGAGCAGGGGATTGGAATCGATGGATGCGCGCAGGCTCGACCCATCAACCGCAAAATCAGGCACGGGTCCGGTGACAATTGGCTGACCATCGCCGGTCCAGCGGGTCAGCTCGGCGCGCGCGCGGCCGATTTCAGCGATCAGATCCTCGCGCCGGTCATCGAGGTCGGCCAGCGATTGTCGACCGGCAAGGGTCTGGGCCGGGCGCGCGGTGCCCGCGGCGACCGCGTTGGGGGTGGTTCGAACGAGGCGTTCGAGCGGGACCCGGAGCTTGTCGACCACGGCCAGCCGTTGCTCGGCAAAGGCCAGCTTGATCCAGGCGACCGCGGTTCCGACCTCGACGGTTCGCGCGTCAAGCGCAAAGTCGGCTTCGGCCGCAGCGATGTCGGCATCGGCGCGACTTCGTTGTGCGCGACGCTTGGCAGGGTTCGGGATATCTTGCGACACCCCGACCTTGACCCAGGTAAAATTGTCTTGCGATGGCTTGAACGCGAGTGGCCCGGATATCGGAAAACTGTCGATGCCTAGCGACAATCTTGGGTCCGGTAGAGTGCCTGCGGCTGCGCGCGCGGCTCGGCTGGCAATCGTGCCTAGCTGTTTGCCCCGAA
>JBDSSR010000031.1:0-4954 GCA_039928675.1 Sphingomicrobium sp.
CGCCATACCAGCTGGCTGACCGAAGCCGCGGCAATAATTCCCCAGCCGGCCATTCCAAGCCACGCCGAAGGGACGTGGATGTAGAGAATCCGGACCGTTTCGCCCTGCAGATAGTCGGGCGGCGTAAGCGTCAGTCCCGCGGCCATTCCGGCGATTGCGAGGATCAGCCCGGTCAGCAACAGCCACAGCGTTGCCGGCCGGGCGAGGCGCAGGAAGCGCGCCGGGTTGGCAAGCGCGTGCATCGCGGCGCTGCGCTCAGCCCCTTCCGATGAGGCGCTGGGCCATGGTGTCGGCAACCGCTGCGGGATCGCGCCCGCTAGTCGCGCTTTCCGCCCAGATCTGCTCGAGCCGAACGGGAATCCCCTCGATCCGGTCGCGAACCAGGGCAGCGTCGCCATCGCCGAGGAATTCGGTGCAGACGTTGATGATGCCGCCGGCGTTGATCACATAGTCGGGTGCATAAAGGATGCCGCGCTGGTCAAGCCGCTCGCCATCTTGCGGTGTCGCCAACTGGTTGTTGGCGCCACCCGCGATGATTGGCACCTTGAGCTTGGCGATACTCTCCTGGGTCAGGATCGCGCCAAGCGCGCACGGGCTAAGAATGTCGGCCTCCACTCCCAGAATGTCGTCGGGCGACACGACCGTCCCGCCGACCTTTTTGGCAAGCGCCTGCGCCTTGGCCTGGTCGAGATCGGCGACGGTCAGCCTCGCACCCTCGGTGCAGGCATGGAGCGCAACACCCGAAGCAACGCTGCCCGCGCCCTGAAGAGCGAGATGCAGGCCGTCGACCGAGTCCTTGCCAAGCACCCGTTTGACCGCTGCCTTGATGCCCAGAAACACGCCCAGCGAGGTGTGGGGACCGGGGTCGCCGCCGACATCGCCGGCCGAATTGGGCAGCCCGGCGACGAACTGGGTCGAGCGGCGGACCTCGATCATGTCGGAGACATTGATGCCGACATCCTCGGCGGTGACATAACGGCCGCCCAGCTGCTCGACGGCCTTGCCGAACGCATGGAGCAATTCGGGCGATTTAGTGCTGTGTTCGTCGGCAAGGATCACCGACTTGCCGCCGCCAAGGGCAAGCCCCGCCATCGCGTTCTTGTAGCTCATCCCGCGAGACAGACGAAGCGCATCGGTCAGCGCGTCGTCGTCGTTTGCGTAATGCCAGAAGCGAACCCCTCCGGCGGCCGGGCCGAGGTGGGTCGAGTGGACAGCAATGATCACTTTCAGGCCGTGCTGTTCATCGCTGAAGAAATGGACGTCTTCGTGGGCGTCGAAATCGGGAAGTCCCCAGGGGGTGGTCATAAGTTTGAACCGGGTCCGCAACTCAAAAAATGGGGCGACCGAGGGGACTTGAACCCCCGACCCCTGGTACCACAAACCAGTGCTCTAACCAGCTGAGCTACGATCGCCACGGGAACGCCAGCGAAAAACCCGCCTTGTCGTGCGGGCGCCATTGGCGCCGGCGCCACTTAGGATTTGACGGTGACGAACGCAAGCGAGCACGGCCTGGTTTGAAGCCGCCACCGAAGCCGCGCCGCACCCGAGCCTTTCGCTGACGTTCATTAACTCGCGATCACAAAGCAGGTTGTTGTTTGTGCTTGCCGGACACTGCAGTGAGGCGCATCCTTGACGATTGGGGAGAACGCCTGATGGCGATTCGACGATCCCAGGCGGGTGCCGACCCAGTATCGCTGCGCGAGACGCTGCTGACGGGCGGACTTGACCCAAATCTCGCCGATCTCCTCGCGCAAATGCCACACAGGGTCGTCCAGGTCGATCCCCGCCTCCAATTCCGCGAGGTTGGCGCGCAGCGCGACGAAGTGATGTTCGTTCGCTCGGGCATCATCGCCAAGTTCAAGACCGACTCGGGCGGACGGCGCCAGATCGTCGCCCTGCGCTTCGCTGGCGAAGGCATCCTGCCCCGCCCCGGACCTGCAGCCTATGGCATCCAAGCAATCGTGCGCAGCGAAGTCATGGTCGGAAAATATTCGGACTTTGCACCGATCGTTCGCAACCATCCCGAACTCGAGCGATTCTTCCTCCGCCTGATCCAGCGCAACGAGCTCATCGGCTACGAATGGCTGCTCAATTGCGGACGGCGGGACTCGGTTACCCGGGTCGCACACTTGTTGTGCGAGACCGCGGTTCGGATGCACGCCGAGGACCACCACATGGTCAATCCCTTCACTCAGCAGCAGATTGCCGACATCACGGGCCAGACGTCGGTCAACGTCAATCGCGTGTTCGCCGACTTGGAGCGACAGGGACTAATCCGGCGCAAGGGCCGCGACATCGTCTTTCCGGACTGGGCAGAATTCTCCCGAATCGCGAGCTTTCAGCCCGATTATCTCGTTGTTTGAGCCCGCCGACCGGTTGTTTGAAAAGCGTGGAATGAGACGCGCTATGTGATGGTGGGCGCGGCAGGGATTGAACCTGCGACCCCACCCGTGTGAAGGGTGTGCTCTACCACTGAGCTACGCGCCCGCCCGCTGCGGCAAGGGGCGCGTATAGGCCGCATTGCTCGCCTGTCCAGCAATTGAACGGCCTATTGAACCCAAGCTATTGAACGGCGTCCTTAAGTACCTTGCCCGGACGGAATTTGGGCTGCGAACTGGCCTTGATCTGAATCGGCTCGCCGGTCCGCGGATTGCGCCCGGCAGACGCCTTTCGCCGAGTCACTGTAAAATTACCAAAACCAACCAGCCGGACCTCATCGCCGCGTTTCAATGTGGCGGTGATCACCTCGAGCATGGTTTCAACGGCGCGTGACGCATCGCTGCGATTCAGACCCGAACGATCCGCGACATGGCCGATCAGTTCCTGCTTGTTCATGCCCCAGCTCCTCCGGCGAAGAGATTCGCTCACGCGAACCATCGACCTTTAAGGCCAGACTGTAGGCACGAGTCCAGCGCTTCTAGTGGCGGACGTTGGCGCCGCCGTCGGTGCCCGGAGCAAGCAAGGGCCGTTGAGCTGCGAGTTCGTCCTCCTCGGACCACTCGATCGCCTGCACCGGTTCGGCCAGGGCCCGCTCGAGCACTTCGTCGACATGACTGACCGGGATGATCTCCAGCCGGTCGGTAACCGCCGCTGGAAGCTCGGCAAGGTCTTTTTCGTTTTCAGCTGGAATGAGGACCGTTCTAATTCCTCCGCGCAAGGCGGCCAGCAGCTTCTCCTTGAGCCCGCCGATCGGAAGTACGCGACCGCGAAGCGTGACCTCGCCGGTCATTGCGACGTCGCGGCGCACGGCGATTCCGGTCAGCGTCGAAATCATCGCGGTGACCATCCCAACCCCGGCCGACGGGCCGTCCTTGGGCACCGCCCCTTCGGGCAAATGGATGTGAATGTCCTTGCGCGCGAAGATCGACGGCTTGACGCCATAGGCCGGAGCACGCGCCTTGACGAAGCTCATCGCCGCCTGGATCGATTCCTGCATCACTTCGCCAAGCTTGCCGGTGGTCTTGATCTGGCCCTTGCCGGGCACGGTGACCGCCTCGATGGTCAGCAGTTCGCCGCCAACCTCGGTCCAGGCGAGGCCCGTGACCGCGCCGATCTGATCCTCATCCTCACCCATTCCAAAGCGGAACTTGCGGACGCCGAGGAACGTGCCGAGATTGTCTTCGCGAATGACGACGCTTTCGTACTTGCGCTCGAGGATCTGGCGAAGCGACTTGCGAGCGACCTTGGCAAGCTCGCGTTCGAGCGTCCGGACACCGGCTTCGCGCGTGTAATAGCGAAGGATCGAACGCAGCGCTTCGTCGGTAAACTCGACTTCGCCATCCTTTAGCCCATGGGCTTCGAGCTGCTTGGGAATGAGGTGGCGCTTGTCGATCTCGACCTTTTCGTCTTCGGTATAGCCCTCGAGCCGGATGATCTCCATCCGGTCAAGCAGCGGCTGGGGCATGTCGAGCGAGTTCGCAGTGGTCACGAACATCACGTCCGAAAGGTCGTAGTCGAGTTCCAGATAATGATCCTGGAAGCGGCTGTTCTGCTCCGGATCGAGCACTTCGAGAAGGGCCGATGCCGGGTCGCCGCGGAAGTCCTGGCCAAGCTTGTCGATCTCATCGAGCAGGAACAGCGGGTTCGACGTGCCCGCCTTCTTGATGTTCGAAATGATCTTGCCTGGAAGCGAGCCGATATAGGTTCGGCGATGGCCGCGAATTTCGGCCTCGTCGCGAACTCCGCCAAGCGACTGGCGGACGAAGTCGCGCCCGGTGGCCCGGGCAATCGAACGGCCGAGCGAGGTCTTGCCTACGCCGGGCGGACCAACCAGGCACAGGATCGGGCCCTTGAGCTTGTTGACCCGCGCCTGGACCGCGAGATACTCGACGATCCGTTCCTTGACCTTGTCGAGCCCGTAATGGTCTTCGTCGAGGACCCGCTGAGCCTCCGCAATATCCTTTTTGAGCTTGCCCTTCTTGCCCCACGGCAAGCCCAGCAAGACGTCGAGATAATTGCGCGCAACGGTCGCTTCGGCGGACATCGGAGCCATTGCGCGAAGCTTCTTCAGCTCGGCCACGGCGCGGGTTCGCGCCTCCTTGGAAAGCTTGGTCTTGCGGATTTTCTCGGCGAGTTCCTGAAGCTCGTCGCCGCCCTCCTCACCCTCATTGCCAAGCTCGCGCTGGATCGCCTTAAGCTGCTCGTTGAGATAATATTCGCGCTGGGTCTTCTCCATCTGGCGCTTGACCCGGCTGCGGATCTTTTTCTCGACCTGAAGAACCCCAAGCTCGCCCTCCATGAAGGCAAACACCATTTCGAGCCGGCGCGCGGGATTGAGCTCGCCCAGCAGCGCCTGCTTGTCAGCGACCTTGATCGACAGGTTCGAAGCGACCGCATCGGCAAGCGCCGACGCATCCTCGATCTCGCCCAGCTGAATCCCTGTTTCCGGAGGCAGTCGCTTGTTGAGCTTCGCGTAGTTTTCGAACTGGTCGATGACAGAGCGCATCAGCGCCTG
>JBDSSR010000032.1:0-5496 GCA_039928675.1 Sphingomicrobium sp.
GCAGCAGCCTCGATGTCGCCGGCAAGGGGCTGTCCGGGCTCCTCTCCATCCGGGCGGTTGTTGACCAGCATGGTCACGCCGCGAGCCGCGAGCGCAGCCACCTCGCCTGGAGAAACCTGCCCGCTGACGAAGGCCGTGTCGTCGATCGATTGCATCGGTGCGGTTCCTTCACTCCACGCTCCGCAAGGCACTCAGCATCGCTTCCCCATAGCGGGCAAGCTTGATTTCGCCGACGCCGCTGACCCGTGCAAGTTCGGCCAGACTGGTCGGCCGCCGCTCGGAGATCTCACGTAACGTCGAATCGTGAAACACGACGAAGGGGGGAACAGCTGCTGCCGCGGCGAGCTCCCGCCGCGCTTCCCGAAGGGCTTCGAAGCGGGGGTCCGCGGGCCCGATCGATCGCTGGCGTCGCCCCTGTTTGCGCTGCGGAGGAAGCGCGATCACGACTTGCTCCTCGCCTTTCAGAATCGATTTCGCGGCCGGCCCGAACGACAGTCCACCATAAGCATCGGCGCGCAACGCATCGCGGGCGATCAAGGCCCGCGAGACCGGCTTGACCAGCGCCAGCTCGTCCCGCGTGGCAATTCCAAACACCGACAGGCGATGGTGGCCGAACTGCCGGACCTTGGCATTGTCGTCGCCGCCAAGCACCGCCGCGAGGTGGGCAACGCCAAAGCGCATCTCGGTTCGAAATACAGCGGAAAGCAGTTTTCGCGCAACTTCGCTCGCGTCGAGGGTCGCCGGTGGGCTAAGGCAATTGTCGCAATTGCCGCAGCTGGCGGGCGGGTCCTCGCCGAAATGCCGCAGCAGGATCGCCCGGCGGCAAGTGGCGGCCTCGACGAGGCTGGCGAGCGCATTCAGCCGTTCGCGCTCGGCCGGCCGACGCTCGGGCTCGACCTCCTGCTCGATGCGCTGGCGGGCGCGAGCAAAGTCCTGCGCCGCCCAGTACAACCATGCCTCGGCCGGCTCGCCGTCGCGCCCCGCACGTCCAGTCTCCTGATAGAATGCCTCGATGCTCTTGGGGATGCCGGCATGGGCCACCAGTCGCACGTCGGGCTTGTCGATGCCCATGCCGAACGCGACGGTGGCGGCGATCACCAGATTTTCGGAACCGACGAACGCGGCCTGGTTGCGGGCGCGGACCTGGGGTTCGAGCCCCGCATGATAGGGTACCGCCGGCCGGCCAGCGCTGGTCAGTGTCTGGGCGATCTTTTCGGTCTTGTCGCGACTTGGCGCATAGATGATTGCCGGTCCCGGCTGGCCTGCCAGCAGCTCTCGCAATTGCCTGTTGGTCTGATCGCGCGGGCGGACGTGGTAGCGGATGTTCGGGCGGTCGAAGCCAGCGATCACCAGCCCCTCGGTCGCAATTCCGAGCTGGGCGAGGATGTCGGCGCGCGTGCGGGCATCGGCGGTGGCAGTGAGCGCCAGACGAGGCACCTGGCGATGGTGATCGATCAGCGGGCGCAAAAGCCGGTAGTCGGGGCGGAAATCGTGGCCCCATTCGCTGACGCAATGCGCTTCGTCGATGGCGATCAGCGCAAGCTTCGCGCGATCGAGCAACCGGCGAAAGCCAGCGGTCGTGGCGCGTTCGGGGGCAACGTAGAGCAGGTCGAGTTCGCCCGCCAGAAACCGCTCGACGGTTGCGTCGCTGTCGGTGTCGGCCGAAGTCAGCGATGCCGCCTTGAGACCGATCGCCGTCGCGCTTCGGATCTGGTCGTGCATCAGCGCGATCAGCGGCGAAATGACCAGTGCGGTCCCGTCGCGGGCGACCGCCGGCAGCTGGTAGCAGAGCGATTTGCCAGCGCCGGTCGGCATCACTGCAAGGGTATCGCTGCCGGCCATGACCCGGTCGACGACAATCTGCTGAACGCCGCGAAAATGGTCGAAACCGAACACGCGCTTGAGGATTTCGAGCGGGTCGGTCATGCCGCCTTTCTAAAAGGCAAACTAGGCCCCGCGCAATGCGCTCAGACTAGGTCGAGCTGACTACTCACTCAGCCGCTTCAGCGATCGCCTCGGCGAGCTGCTCGGCCGCCTGGCGCTGCCATAGATCGGCATAGACACCGCCGCGCGCCAGCAGCTCGTCGTGGGTTCCGCGCTCGGCGACCTGGCCTTCATCGAGAACTACGATCTGGTCAGCCTCGACGATTGTCGAAAGTCGGTGGGCAATCATGATTGTCGTCCGGCTTTCGGCGATCTTCCCGAGCGTTTCCTGGATCGCCTGCTCGGTTCGGCTGTCGAGAGCGCTGGTCGCTTCGTCGAGGACCAGGATCGGCGGGTTCTTGACGAGGGTCCGGGCAATGGCGACGCGTTGCTTCTCGCCACCCGACAATTTCAGGCCGCGCTCGCCGACCATCGATTCATAATGGTTTGGCAGGGCAGCGACGAAGCGGTCGATCGAAGCGCCCTTGGCAGCGGCTTCGATGTCCGCCTGGCTGACGACGCCCCGGCCGTATCCGATGTTGTAACCGATGGTGTCGTTGAACAGCACGGTGTCCTGCGGAACGATCCCGATTGCCGAGCGAAGGCTCGCTTGTTGGACCTTGGCGATATCCTGGCCGTCGATCGTGATCCGTCCCTCGGTCGGGTCATAGAACCGGTAGAGCAAGCGGGCGATGGTCGACTTGCCCGCGCCCGACGGTCCGACGATGGCGAGGCTGGTCCCCGCCGGAATGTCCAGATCGAGGCCCTTGAGTATTTCGCGGTCGGAATCGTAACCGAAGCGCAATCCCTCGAAGCGGACGTGGCCATGCTCGACCCGAAGCGGCTCGGCGTCGGGCCGGTCGACAACCTCCGCCGGAGTGTCCAGCAGGTCCCACATCGCTTCCATGTCAATCAGGCCCTGGCGGATCGAGCGATAGACCCAGCCCAGCACGTCGAGCGGCCTGAACAGCTGCATCAGCAGCGAATTGACGAGCACCACGTCGCCCGGCGTAAAGCGGCCCCGGCTCCAGCCCCAGACAGTGAAGATCATTGCTCCGGCCATCATTGCGTTGGTGATCAGGGCCTGGCCGATATTGAGCCAGGCAAGCGTCACCTCATTGCGCACCGCGGCCCGCGTGTAAGCGCCGATCGCCTCGTCATAGCGCTTCGCCTCGCGCTCCTCGGCGCCGAAATATTTGACCGTCTCGTAATTGAGAAGCGAGTCCACGGCGCGGCCAATGGCCTTGTTGTCGACCTCGTTCATCTGCCGTTGAACGTGGGTTCGCCAGTCGGTCACCTTGCGGGTGAAGGTGATGTACAGGACCACCATCGCCAATGTCGCGCCGACCAGACCGGCGCCGAACTTGACCAGGAAGATGGTGCAGATCGCGCCGAGCTCGATGACCGTTGGAGCAATGTTGAACAGCAGGAAATAGAGCATCATGTCGATGCTCTTGGTCCCGCGCTCGACAACCTTGGTCAGCGACCCCGTTCGGCGCTCGAGGTGAAACCGAAGCGACAGATCGTGGATGTGGCGAAACACCTGGCCGGACAGCCGCCGCGCCGCATCCTGGCCGACTTTTTCGAATAGTGCGTTGCGAAGATTGTCGGACAGCACTCCGGCGAACCGGGCGGTTGCGTACCCTGCGACGAGGCCGGCGACGACTGCGAACGGCGCGCTGTGCACCGACATGCGGTCGATGACCCCCTTGTAGGCGAACGGCATCAGAAGCGTTGCGCCCTTGCCCGCAAGAACCAGCAGGACCGCAACCACCACCCGCACTTTGAGCTCCGGCTGGCCCTTGGGCCAAAGCATCGGAAGGAACCGCCACAGCGCCGCAAAACCCGCGTTAGGGCTTTGCGTCTGCGATGTTTGGGGTGCCGTCATGGTCCTCAAGGTAGGGACGCCCCGAGCCGGCTCCAACTGCTTGCGGTGAACCGTTTGGAACCCTTGGGGAAATCAGGGGTTTGGTTGGTGCTCGCAACGGGGATTTGATCATGGGTCCGGCCTATTTCGTCATTGCCATCCTGGGCTGCGCCGATGGCGGCACCGCGTGCACTCCGGTCCTGACCCTGCCAACCCAATATTCGAGCTCGGGGCAATGCTCGGCGGCGACCACCAGGGCGCTTGAAGATCATAACAACTTCGACTTTCCGACACTGGTCGCGCGGTGCCGATCGGGTGCGGGTAAGGCGTCGGCCGAAGCCAGGCCCGAAGACCGAGCTACAAGTCCCGCTCGCCGCGGCTGAAGTTCGCCGCCCACCAATCACCCGCGGCACTCAATCCGGCGCGGCACTGGGCGAATTTCCCAATCTGAGGTCAATCGCGCCGATATATTTCGCGACATGATTAGGACAGCTACTGTAAAATAAAGACAATTTCCAATTGGCACGCCCCATGCATTGATCGTCGCATGGGCCCGATGGTCGGGCCCGAATGATCACAGGGGTTTGACCAATGTTTGCCAATTTCGCTTCGGCTCGCGACAGCGCCACCGTAATCGCCGGCGCCTTCATTTCAGCATTTCTGCTCGTTTCGGCCGCAACTTCGCTGCCGATTGCCTGAACCACGGCTTTTCAAAAGGAATAGTCGAATGAATGGACGTTTTCTCATCAACCGTCGTGACGCCAAAGTCATGGGAGTCGCCGCCGGCTTGGCCGACTATACCGGCCTCGACGCGACCCTCATCCGAATCTTGATGATCGCGGCATTGCTGGTCACTGGCCCGGTGATGATTCTTCTCTATCTGGTTGCGGGATGGCTTGCCCCTCGGTCCTAGTGCCCAAAGGCAAGCGCCCACTCGCGCCGGGCTCCGCACTGCGGTAGAGCCTCGCGACCAGGGAGGCTTCGTCATGCGCAAGTTGCTATTTGCTTTCACCCTCGCGTTCGCAACCGCATCGCCGGCCAACGCCGCGCTTCCGGTTGGGACAAAGGCGCCACAGTTCACGACGCTCGGCGCAATTGCCGGGCGGCCGTTCAAATTCAACCTCGCCCAGCAACTTCGCAAGGGGCCGATCGTCCTCTATTTCTATCCCAAGGCGTTCACATCGGGTTGCACCGCCGAAGCCCACGCCTTTTCCGAAGCGATCGGCAAATTCCGTCGCGCCGGAGCGCAGGTGGTGGGAATGTCGGCGGACGATCTGCCGACGCTGCGCCGGTTTTCGGTGGCCGAATGCCGCAATGCATTTCCGGTCGCGACCGCCACCCCGCAAACGATCCAGGCGTATGACGTTGCCTTGAAAACTGCACCCGGGCTGGCCGATCGGACGTCCTATGTCATCAGCCGTTCCGGACGGATCGTGATGGTCCATTCGGACATGGATTTCAGCCGTCACGTGGCGCTGACGCTGGCGGCGGTGCGCGCGCTCAAATAGCGCAGTTCGTCGCCGATCGACTTCCGCTGGGCGCTTATATCAATTTGTCGACTGCCCGACTTGGCCGCCTGGCGGTTGACCCGTAATGATGACCACAAGAAAAACGCTTTATGCACGAGCCGGCGCTTCCGCGATTGCCGCGGCCTTGGCGCTTTCTTCAACCGTCGCGCCCGCCCAGCAGGTCCAGCCAGTTCCGGC
>JBDSSR010000033.1:0-3978 GCA_039928675.1 Sphingomicrobium sp.
TATTCTGAACGCTCCAGTCGGCGAACCCTGTCTCGACCTGCAAATGGCCGGCCGGTACCGTGCACGGCGGCGTCGAGGACCCGGGCCGGGCCGCGCAGATCGGCGGATCGGCGGCGCTGGCACAAGCGCCTGCAAATAGCAGCGCCGCTCCAGCCGCGAGACGTAGCGCCGGCGCTATTTCCACTTCAGCGTTGCAGCGAACTTATGCTCCTCGCCGCCGGTGCGAACGAGGATGGTCAGCGGCTCATCGGCCCGCCGCGCCCGCACCGCTTTGGGCACGTCGAACACATAATAGCCGCCCCAGGCCTGCGTCGGAGCGACCTTCAGCGGGATCAAAATCTGGTAAATTGCATCGAGCGTCCGCCCGCCCGGCAAGTGCAATTGGTCGGTCTGCCGGTCGAGACCCTGGCTTGCCGTCGCGGTCGGCGAGACCGGGCTTGCGGGCCCGATCGACTGCGGCGTTGCCCCCATTGCCGCCTGCTTGGCGAGCGAATCGAGGTTCATCCGGTTGCTCAGATCGGTCGCCGCTGCAAAGCGGCTTTCGCGCTCGACCAGCGTTCGCCCCTTTTCCATCGTCTCGACCGGTACCGGGGTGAACCGGGTGCCGTCGCCAAGCCGCAGGGTGACATCATCGGGGCCGAACTCGAACGGCTTTGCCCCAAGGTTCATGACCAGCACGCGAACCGTTCCGCGCTGGGTGACCTCATTGCCCGGAGTGATCAGCCGAACCAGCGTCGTTGGCGTTCGGTCGTCGGCCGCCTGGACGCCGCCGTGACCGATCAGAAGCTTGCCACCGGGCGGCGGGGCAAGGACCACGCGATGGCTCCCGGCCATCGCCGCGGCGGGCAATGCTGCTGCTGCAAGCGCAATCATCCACGGCTTCATCGGTCGCAATCTCCTGTTGATACGCGCTTTTCTAACCCAGTGGAGCGTCGCTCGCCAGCGTTTTGGCATTGGACCAGCGCTCAAGGCGCCTTTGCACCGCGCACCGCAATATCCTGATATTGCTCAAGCGCAGTCGCATCGACGCAATTGCCATATACCCCGCGCAAGCTGGCAAGTTCCTCGGGCCAGCTGCGGCCGGCGGTCGCGACTGTAAACAGCTGATCGGCGGGCACTTCGAGACCAAGACGGTGGTCCGACTGGAATGTCTGGCGGACGACCAGCATGATGACCCCGTTGGCGAGATCGAGCCGCGCCAAAGCGACGATCATCTGGTTGCGCTCGGCTTGCGAAAGCGTCGGATTGAACTGAAGCGGAGCCAGCGTTTCGGAAAGGTCCTGCTCGGAATTATTCAATTCGCCAAGCGCGGCGATCTGCGAATAGTTTAGTGCAAGCTCGCCGCGCCGCTCCGGCGCGATGCTGTCGAGATCGCCGTTGGCAATCGACTCGTGATAGGCGCCCATCACCCAGTTGCGACTTGGTTTGTGGTAAATCTCGCCCAGCGCGGTCGGCATCTGGGGAAGGGGCTTGTAGACCAACGCGCTCCACTCGGTCCGGCCGCCGGCAAGCCCGGTGGCAATCGTTGCAATGCGCTGGGTCAGGCATGGCCCGACCGCCAGACGCTCGACCCCATCTGCCGAATTGCCCGCAAGCTCGTTCTTGATCCGCTGTTCGGCGGCGGCCGCCTGGCTTCGGCTGTGCATCGTCTCGATGACTTGCTGGGCGCCAAGCGCGATCAGCACGCCGATCACGATGATCCCGACTTCGCCCAAGAATTCCCGCCAGCCGTGCAATGGCCTGGGCACACGAAATTGCATCAAACAGCCCCCTGCGTGACGAACCTAACGGCCCAGGATGATCGCGCAATGGCGGCGCTATTTCGCTTTCGCCAGGTTCGCCACGACAGCCTCCCGGACCAGCGCCTTGAACGCGTCCTCATCGACGTTAACGCCTTCGCGAATGTCGATCGCCCGCCGAGTACCGCCGGTCAGGCTGGAATTGAACAAACCGCCTGGATCGTCGAGCGCTGCGCCGCGCGCGAAGGTCAGCTTGATATAGTCCTTGTAGGTCTCGCCGGTGCAGATGATGCCGGCATGTTCCCAGGTAGGAACGCCCGACGGGTTGGACGGCTTGCGCCACTTGACCGCCTCGATGACTTGGCGGTCGGCGGCCCGGATCAACCCCCGCATATGCGCCAGCGCCTGCCCACGCCAGCCGCCGACTTCGGCGATCTTGCGGTCGATGTCCGCTGAACCGCTGTCCTCGCTCATTGCTTCTGCTCCATCGCCCGATAATAAGCCGCAAGCACGTCGAACGCAGCCTTGTGCACACCCGTTTCCGTCTCCAGCCCCTTGCGGTTCCATCCCTGCTGATAGACCGGGTTTTGGCGGCGCGGCGAGCGAAAGTCCTTGAGGATCCACGGTGACATTCCGGCAAGGAACGGCACCTTGGCCGCCATGGCCAATGTCTGGCGATAATATTGCGCCTGATATTCCTCGCTGAACTTGGCCGGCGTCCCTGATAGATCATGAAAACCGGCGGTCGCGGCAGCGCCAAATTCGGAAAAGATCAGCGGCTTGTTGAACGCGCTTGACCAGCTGATCGACGGCAGCGAAGCCAGCGGATCGGCAGTATACCAGCCGTTGTAGGTGTTGACGGCAAGCACATCGAGGTCGCGCGCCAGCGGATCGTCGATCGTCTGGACATTGCCGGTCCGGTCGCTGAGCAATGCCGCGCTGATGAGCCGGGTCGGATCGAGCGCCCGCGCATTGGCGACCAGCGCCCGCAAAAAGGCATTGCGCGCGTCGCTAACCGGAGTTTCATTGCCGACGCTCCAGATGATCACCGACGCCCGGTCGCGGTCGCGAACGATCGCTTCCGACTGCATCCGCATGGCCGCTGCAAGCGTCTCGGGATTGGCAAAATCGACCTTCCAGTAAACCGGGATTTCGCTCCATACGAGCAAGCCCATTTCGTCGGCTGCGCGAACCATCGTCTCGGGGTGCGGATAATGGGCCAGGCGGACGAAATTGGCATGGAGCCCGCGCTTGGCTTCGCCCAGCAGTGCGCGCGCCGCCGCCGGCGTAATCGCGCGGGTCGGGTTGGCTCCAAATTCCTCGGCGTGGATGGAAATACCGCGCAGGAATACGGGCTTGCCGTTGAGCCAGATGTCGGTGCCGCGAACCGCCACGGTGCGAAACCCGACGCGGTCGTTCAGCACATCGTCGCCGGCTTCGAAGCGCACATCGTAAAGCGTCGGGTTGTCGGGCGACCAGCGCTTGAGCGAGCGCGGAACCGGAGCCTCGCCAGTCCAGCTGCCATCGCTTGCAGTGCGCCCCGCCAGCGTCATTTTCAGCGCCGGGATTCGGACACGGACGTCGCGGCCGGCAGCCCCCGCGCCATCGAGCTTCACCGTCGCCTGAATGCGCCCCTCGCCGTGCATCGCGATCGAGGCATCGTCGATATAGGTCGCCGGCACTACGATCAGCTCCACCGGGCGCGTGACCCCGCCATAATCTTCCCAGTCGGTCACGGGCGGCGGGACATCGGCTGCCAGGCGCTCGGAATCGGCGCCGACGGTCAGTCGATTGTCGCCGTCGCGAAGTCTTTCCGTGACGTCAAACGCAAACGGCGTGAAGCCGCCCGAATGATCGCCGATCAGCTTTCCGTTGAGATAGACATGGGCCCGGTAATCGACTGCTCCAAACCGAAGGAAGCTGCGCTTGCCTGCCTCCGGGTGCGCGATGAAGTGCCGCTGGTACCAGACCAGCCCGCGGTAATGGCGCATCTCCGGCGAATGGGTCAGGAACGACTGTGGAAGCGTGATCGTGGGCGACCGGTCCATGTCATATTCGAAGTGGACCGAAGGCTCGCGCCGCGCCCGCACGGCGACGTCGAAATCATTGTAACGGCGCGACGACGGTCCGGGCTCGCCGCCATGAAATCCACCGAGGCCGTCTCGGAAGGGATCGATCGACCAGCTCCAGCGTCCATCGAGGTCGGTAGAGGGCCGCATGTCCGCCCCGACCAGTGCCG
>JBDSSR010000034.1:0-2608 GCA_039928675.1 Sphingomicrobium sp.
AACCATCGGGACCGCCGCCCTGCGCCATGTCGGGACGACCGCCGCCCCCCTGCCCGCCAAGCGCCGCGACCGCGATCTTCACCAGATCGACCGCGCTGACTTGCGCCGAAATATCGTCGGTCACTCCAACGGCAACGCTTGCGCGGCCGTCGTTAAGGGCGACCAGTGCCGCAATTCCCGATCCGACCCGCTGCTTCATGCTATCGACCGTCGATCGCAATTCCTTGGGGTCGAGCCCCTCGACCATTTGCCCGAGAAATTTGAAGCCGGCGACCTCCTCGGGCCCCTCGGAATCGGCATTGGCCGACCCGCCGCCCCCTGCTCCGGCAAGTGCAAGTGCCTTTTTAGCCTCGGCGAGCTCGCGTTCGAGCCTGCGCCGTTCCTCGACCAGGGCCGCGATCCGTGCGGGAACTTCGTCGGGCGAAGATTTCAGCGTCGCGGCGGCTTCGCGAAGCTTGGAATCGCGCTCGCCGAGCCACCTCCGAGCGGCTTCTCCGGTCAGTCCTTCGATCCGTCGGATGCCCGATGATACCGCGCTTTCCGAAATGATCTTGAGCAACTGGATGTCGCCAAGCGCTCGGACATGGGTTCCGCCGCACAGCTCGACCGAATAATCGGCGTCGGTGTGGCGGCCCATCGACAGCACTCGCACTTCATCGCCATATTTCTCGCCGAACAAGGCCATTGCGCCGGCTTCGATCGCCTCGTCGGGGGTCATCAGCCGGGTTGTGACCGTTTCGTTGGCGCGGATCTGGGCATTCACTTGCGCTTCGACCGCGTCGATCTCGTCGCGGGTCAGCGCCTTGGGATGCGAAAAATCGAAGCGGAAATAGCCTTCCGCGACCAGGCTTCCCTTTTGCGACACATGGGTGCCAAGTTCGCGGCGAAGCGCGGCGTGAAGCAAGTGGGTTGCGCTGTGGTTTGCACGGACCCGGTCGCGGCGCTCGCCATCGACCTTCTGCTGGACCGTTTCGCCCAGCGACAATTCGCCCGCGATGACCTTGGTGCGCAACACATGAAGCTTGCCCAAGGGCTTTGATGTGTCCTCAACATCACCAGCGAAGCCCTTGAGAGTGGATAGTTTTCCGCTGTCTCCGATTTGACCGCCGCTCTCCCCGTAAAAGGGCGTCTGGTTGAGCAGGACTTCGACCGTTTGGCCGACTTCGGCCTGCTCAACCCGCTGCCCGTCCTTGACGATTGCAAGCACCACGCCCTCGCCCTCACCGCCCGAATAGCCGGTGAACTCGGTCGCTCCATGCTCCTCGACCAGGTCGAACCAGATGTCGTCCGACGCCTTTGCGCCCGATCCCTTCCACGCCGCCCGGGCAGCGGCTTTCTGCGCAGCCATTGCCACGTCGAAGCCGCCGCGGTCGACGCCGAGCCCGCGTGCCCGAAGCGCGTCCTCGGTCAGATCGTAGGGAAAACCGTAGGTGTCGTAGAGTTTGAAGGCGGTCTCGCCGGCAAGAGTCCCGCCTTGCTCAAGGTCGCTGGTCGCTTCGTCGAGCAGCTTGAGGCCGGTCACCAGCGTCTGCCGGAAGCGCGTTTCCTCCTGCTGCAGCGTGGCCTCGATCAGCGGCTGGGCGCGCAGCAGCTCGGGATAGGCGGCGCCCATCTCGGCCACCAGCGCCGGGACCAGCCGCCACATCAGCGGCTCAGCAGCGCCGAGCAGATGCGCGTGGCGCATTGCGCGGCGCATGATCCGGCGAAGCACATAGCCACGCCCCTCATTGGCCGGCAGCACGCCGTCCGCGACGAGGAAACCGCTCGCGCGCAAATGATCGGCGATGACCCGATGGCTGGCCTGGCTGTCGCCTTCCGCGCGGGTTTTGGTCAGCTCTTCGCTGGCCGCGATCAGCGCCCGAAACGTGTCGGTGTCATAATTGTCGTGAACCCCCTGCAGCACTGCAGCGACGCGCTCGAGGCCCATTCCGGTGTCGATGCTCTTGGTCGGAAGCTCGGAGACGATTTCGCCCGCCGCCTGCTCATATTGCATGAACACCAGGTTCCAGATTTCGACGAAGCGGTCGCCGTCCTCGTTGGCGCTGCCCGGCGGTCCACCCGCGATATGGTCGCCATGGTCGTAAAAGATTTCCGAGCAGGGACCGCATGGCCCCTCGTCGCCCATCGCCCAGAAATTATCCTTGGTAGGGATCCGGATGATCCGGCTTTCGGGAAGTCCGGCGATCTTTTTCCACAGCTCGAAGGCGTCGTCGTCGGTGTGATAGACCGTCGCCGTCAGGCGCTCGGGGTCAAGGCCCCATTCCTTGGTCAGCAGGGTCCAGGCATGGTCGATCGCCTGGTCCTTGAAATAATCCCCGAACGAGAAATTGCCGAGCATTTCGAAAAAGGTGTGGTGCCGGGCGGTGTAGCCGACATTGTCGAGATCGTTGTGCTTGCCGCCCGCGCGAACGCATTTCTGGCTGCTTGCAGCGGTCTTGTAAGGCCGGCTTTCAAGCCCGGTGAAGACGTTCTTGAACGGCACCATTCCGGCGTTGACGAACATCAGCGTCGGATCGTTGTGCGGCACCAGCGGCGCCGACGGCACTCGGGCGTGACCGTTCTTCTCGAAGTAATCGAGGAAGGAACGGCGAACATCGTTGGTAGTGGT
>JBDSSR010000035.1:0-1560 GCA_039928675.1 Sphingomicrobium sp.
CGGGTCGCGCTGTGCAGGCTTTCCATCAGGCCGCGAATCAATTGGGTCGGATCGATGCCCAGCTGGTGGGCCTCGTCGAGTTCGGCGAGCGCCGCCGTCGAATCCCCTGCCAGGACCAGCGTCAGCAGCCGGCGAATGCGGCCCCGGTCGGCAAGCCCAAGCATGTCGCGCACCTGGGCCGCGGTCACCGAGCCCGCGCCGTGCGCAATTGCCTGGTCGAGCATCGACAGGCCGTCGCGCGCCGACCCTTCGGATGCGCGGGCAATCATTGCGACCGCTTCCGTCTCCGCCTCGACCCCTTCGGCCTTGGCGACCTGGGCGAAATGGGCAGCGAGCTTGTCGGATGAAATCCGGCGCAGGTCGAACCGCTGGGTGCGGGACAGAACGGTGACCGGGACCTTGTTGACCTCGGTGGTCGCAAGGAAGAACTTCACATGCTGCGGTGGTTCCTCAAGAGTTTTCAACAAGGCATTGAAAGCGTTCTTGGAAAGCATGTGCACTTCGTCGATTATGTAGATCTTGTAGCGCGCGCTGACGGGCGTGTAGCGCACCGCGTCGATGATCTCGCGAATGTCCTCGACGCTGGTGTGCGAAGCGGCATCCATCTCGATCACGTCGATGTGCCGACCTTCGGCGATTGCCCGGCACGGCTCGCACGTCCCGCACGGCGTAATCGTCGGGCCACCAGTGCCATCGGGCCCGACGCAATTCAGCGCCTTGGCAATCAGCCGGGCGGTCGAGGTCTTGCCGACCCCTCGAACCCCGGTGAGCAGAAAGGCATGGGCGATGCGGTCGCGCGCGATGGCGTTGCCAAGCGTTCTCACCATCGCGTCCTGGCCGATCAGCTCGGCGAAGGTCTGCGGGCGGTATTTGCGCGCCAGCACCCGGTAGTCGGCGCCGCTCGGCGACGGCACCGCCGGCAGGTCGAGGCCGAGCCCCGGCTCGTCGGCCAGATCGGAAACGGGGTCAGGAGAATCGGCCATGGTCGGAATCTATCTAGGGACCGCCGGGCGGGTTGTCGAAGCCGGATCGACAGTTGCGTCGCTGGTGGAAGCCGACGACCCGGCACCAAATCGTTGTGGCTGCTTCCTTCCGGATCTGACCAGATTGGCGACAGCGCCGTCCGCCGACTTCCGCTCGGGCATATGGGCGAAGGGCGGTGCTCGTGCAACCTTGCGCCCAGCCATTGCCTTCTTCACCATCGGTTCACTCGGTCTGGCCGACGGCGGACCCGTATTGACCACGAGACACTGATGTTTTTGCCCGCCTTGCTCATCGCTGCCGCACTCGCCGCGCCACAGTCGGAACCGCCGATCACGGTGACCGGCCACACGTGGGCGCCGTTCATCAGTCCGTTCGGTGAGCCGTTCCGGGCGCGCAAGATCGACGAGGATACGATGGCAGACTGGTTTCATCAGGCCGATCAGGACCGAGACGGCCTTCTTACCGTGCCCGAGATGATCGCCGATGCAGCGCGCTTTTTCACGCATCTGGACAGCGACTCAAACGGGCTGATCGAGCCCGAGGAACTCGTCGCATACGAATGGGAGGTCGCCCCCG
>JBDSSR010000036.1:0-3446 GCA_039928675.1 Sphingomicrobium sp.
GTCAGCTGATCGACCACAGCGAGCGAATCGTCGAGCCAGGTGGCGATGTTTTCGTCGTCGAGGATGCCCGGGCTGGACCCGGTGCCCGAATAATCGAAGCGCAGGAGCGCCTGTCCGCGCCCGGCGGCGAAGTCATCGAGCAGAACCGCCTTGGTCCCCTCCATGCTCGACGCGTAACCGGGCAGGAACAGCACGGTCGGCGAAGCGCCGGGCCGTCGCCGGTAGGCAATTCGGCGCTGCGAATCGTCGAGGAACGCGAGGTCGGGAGCCGTCATCCCGCAGTGGATGGCGAGACCCGGCGAGCGCCCGGCTTCATTCGGCCGTCGTCGGATCGATCATCGAGCGGACCTGCGACACGCTGTTGGCCGGGAAGCCTCCGCGGGTCGCATGTTCGCGGACCATCTCGGCATTGGGCGCGCGATAGATGCAGTAGATCTTGTCGTCGGTGACGTAGCTGTGAACCCATTGAATCTCGGGACCCATTTCGCGAAGCACGCCGCAGCTGGTCTGCGATGCTCCCTTGAGGTCGGCGGCTCCGAGCTGGCCGACGCCGGGCATTTCCCGCTCGATGACGAATTCAGGCATGGCTTTCTCCATCCGTTGCGAAGCGACCGCCGATCATAGCATCGCGGCGATGAGATGATAGCCGAGCGGCCTTGCACAGGACCGGGGTTGAAGGCAGAGGGCCGCTCGGGCGGGGTGAAGCGGAGACGGACATGAAATACCGCAAGCTCGGCGCAAGCGATCTGCAGGTTTCGGAAATATCGCTCGGATCGTGGCTGACCTACGGGGTCGGCGTGGAGGCTGACGAGGCCCGCGCCTGCCTTGACGAGGCCTTCGACCAGGGCATCAATTTCATCGACACCGCCAACGTCTATGGCCGCGGTGCTGCAGAAGATTTCCTTGGTGAAGCGCTTCGCGGCCGGGTCCGCGAAGACTATGTGCTCGCGACCAAGGTCTATTTTCCGATGAGCGACGAGGATCGCGGGCTGTCGCGGGCGCAGATTGAAAAACAGCTCGACGATTCGCTCCGCCGGCTACGGACCGGATACGTCGATCTCTACCAGTGCCATCGCTACGACGAGGAAACGCCGCTTGATGAAACGCTCGAGGCGCTCGACCGCGCGGTGCACAGCGGCAAGGTTCGTTTCATCGGCTTTTCCGAATGGTCCGACGACCGCATCCAGGCTGCGTTCGACCTGTCGGACCAGCGCGGGTTTGCGCATTTCGTTTCGAGCCAGCCGCAATATTCGCTGCTTTGGCGCGAACCGGAGGACAAGGTGGTCCCGCTGTGCGCCGCCAACGGTATTTCGCAGATCGTCTGGTCGCCGCTCGGCCAGGGGGTGCTCAGCGGCAAATATGATCCCGACAGCCCGCCACCCCGCGATTCGCGCGCCGCAAGCGCCGAGATGAGCGGCTTCATGGACCGGCTGCTCGAACCCCGGGTGCTTCGCGCGGTCCAGCAGCTCAAGCCGATCGCCGAGGAGGCCGGGCTGACCCTGCCGCAGTTCGCGCTTGCCTGGGTGCTTCGCGAGCCCAACGTCGCCTCGGCAATCATTGGCGCATCGCGACCAGCCCAAGTGCGCGAGAATGCCGCGGCCTCGGGCGTGACCGTCGACCCGCAGCTGTTCGTGCGGGCCGAAACGATCATCGACGAAGCGCTGACCAGGGCCGGGTCCGCCTAGTTCGAAGTTCGGCCGAGAAACTGGTCGACCGCGACAGCGAACAGTTCGGGCTGGTCGAGCATGACGAAATGATAGCTGCCCGGCACGCGCACGAAGCTGATGTCCGAAGCGCCGGCGTAGGACGCTTTGTATAATTCCTCGGCTTCGGCTTTTCCGACCAGCCGGTCGTCCTGCGGATACAGCATCGTCACCGGCGCCGAAATGTCCTTGAGGCGCGGCCGCATATCGGTGGTCATGTCGTCGTACATCGCCTGTGCGACAACTCGCAGGTCCGATGCCAGCGCGCCATGTTTCAAAACGCACTGGCCAAGCACGCTATTGGTCATGTTGCCGACCACCTTTTCGGGCGCCGTTGCCGAGCCGTGGCAATCGGCTGCGGCGAAGTCGGGCGTGACCTTGGCCGCATTGGCGAGCAGCGCCGAGCGCAATTGTTCGGCGCGGGGAGTCACGGTCGCGATATCGGGAGCCCCGAATACCGGGCCGATGAACGGGAACGAATCGACGATCATCAGCTTGCCCGGCAGCTTTGGAGCCTGGGCGCCGAGCATCAGGGCCGCAAGGCCGCCCATCGAATGGCCAATCACGGCCGGCCGATGAAGGTGGTTGGCGCGAATATACGCCGCCAGATCGTCGACGAACGGCTGAAGCACCGGACCCGACGCATTGGGTCCGGCGGGCTCTCCGAATCCCTTGACCTGGATCAGATGAACCCGGTGATGCCGGCCGAGCCGGGCGGCGGTTGCCGACCACACCTCGCGCGTACTCGACAAGCCGGGGATCAGGATCACGTCGTCACCAGTCCCTTCGACGACGACGCTGAACCGGCTTGGCTTGAAGGTGCCGTGATGGGCCGCGGGGACGGCCGCCGACGGCGCCGGGGCGAGTGTCGAGCTGGCCAAAACGGCAAAAAGCAGTGGCAGGGTGTGCATTGGGATTCTCCTGTGGCGGGTGTGAGAAAGGTCAGATGGCCTTCGAGCTGCGTCTGGCCGGGGAAACGAAAATCTCTTCGATGGGCAGTTCGAACAGTTCGGCGATTCGGAAGGCAAGTGGCAGCGACGGGTCGTATTTGCCGGTCTCGATCGCATTGACGCTCTGGCGCGATACCTCGAGCCGATCACCGAGGTCCTGCTGGCTCCAGTCGCGCATCGCGCGGAGCACCTTGAGGCGGTTTTCCATCAGCAGACGCCATCTTTTTGAAACAGCCGACCAAGGCCGAGACCAGCGGCCCACACCGGGAAGGCGGCCCAGGCATCTATCCGGGGCGCGACATCAAAGGCGTTGAGAAAACCGTAGAGCGTGGCGATGGTCAGCAGGAACCCTGTGGCGACAAGCGATTGATTGACGACACGCATGCGCAGATATTCGTCCTGCTCGTCGCGAAGCAGCAAGGCCATCGCACGGATCATGAACAGCACCGGCAGGGCCACTGCCAAGGCCATCAGCACCCGGGCGGGGACCGGGGGCGCGTAGACGCGAGCTACGGTCATGCCGCCAAGCAGGAACACGACATAGACCAGGCCCGCTGCGATTACTCGCCGGCTATAGATCCGCATGGCCAGTGAGCTGTTGCCGGACGCGATCTGGGCGCGCTCGACCGACCGGGCCAGCGGCAGCAGCAGCAAAAAGGAGGCGGCAAACAGCGCCATCCCCGGCCAGCCGGGGACAACCCCCGTCTTGAAAAGTGCCGCGGTGCCGAAATTTGCCGCGAGATAAGCCCCAACCCACAAGCGGGCGTTCGAGCGATTAGACAGTGAAATCGTC
>JBDSSR010000037.1:0-2674 GCA_039928675.1 Sphingomicrobium sp.
AAATGTCATTATGCCCCGACCGCGCGATAGTCCGGTCGAACACCAGGTTGCGAACCCGCGGCCGCAACGCGTCGGTCCGCGCGGTGGGAACGATCTCGTCATGTTCGGCGGCCACGATCGCGACCGGGGTCCGGACCTTTTCGAGCGCCGCCGCTTCATCGATCTCATGCTCGAATATCGGTCCGATCGGAAGCCACGGATACATGCTTTGTGCCACTGCCCGGAGCGAATCGAACGGAGTCACGAGGATCAGCCCGTCGAGCTTTCGCCGCGCCGCAAGTTCCGCCGCGACCCCGCTGCCGATGCTCATTCCAACCGCAATCGTGCGTTTCGGCTTCACCCGCGCGACGGCAAAGTCGAACACTTCCGGAGCGTCGGCGATCAGCGCTTCGGCCGACGGCGATCCGGCGGACGGGGAATAGCCGCGGTAATGGAACGCCACGACGTCACATTGGGGGAACAGCTGGTGGAGATAGTGCGCTGCGTCCTCGGCGTTCCACGCATTGCCGCCAAAGCCCAGGATCAGCGTGCGTTGCCGGGTGGCGGGAAGTCCGGGAATATGAATTCCGGCCAGCCTTAGCCCTGCTGCATTGTCGAACGACAGCCGCTCGGCGCCAGCCGGCAAAGGCGGCGCTGGACCGACCGCGTGCGCCGGGAAAATCAGGTGAGACTGGAACCCGAACATCAGCAGCTCGCTGCGGGGGCGGTAAAAGCAGCGCTTCGCCGGTGTTTCAGGAGGCGCTCGCGAACGCGGCTTCGATCGCCGGATTGACCCGGTCGACCGTATAGGGCTTCTCGATCACCGGCGCATTGTCGAATTCGGGCGGCGGCGGATCGACGTGGCCGCCGGTGGCAATCACGAACGGCACGTTCTTCTCGCGCAGCCTGGCCGCGACCGGCCACACGTTCTCGCCTTTAAGGTTGACGTCGAGAATGGCGATATCGAACCCGCCCTTTTCGACTTCAGCAAGCGCGCATTCGACGGTGTCGCAGGTCCCGGCCACCCGATGCCCGAGCGAATCGAGAAAATCCTCGAGCATCATGCAGATGAGCGGCTCGTCTTCGACGATCAGGATGGTTCGCTGGCCGGACATTGTTACGCTCGCATAAAGGCCTAGCGAACAAGCGAAAAGACTTATTTTGCACCCGCTGCGCGTCGCGCTGCTTCCGCCAGCTCGACGACCGAAAACGGCTTTGCCAGGAAGTTGACATTGTCGATCCCGATCGAGTTGCGAAGCTGTTCCTCGGCATAGCCGGAAATGAACAGTATCTTGAGGTCCGGGCGGCTCTTGCGCGCCTCGCGAACCATCGTCGGCCCATCCATTCCAGGCATCACGACATCGCTGACGAGAAGGTCGATGTGGCCGCTTCGGGCAAGCACGTCGAGGGCTTCCTCGCCACTTTCGGCGGTGATGACGGTATAGCCGTGACGCGTCAGCGCGCGCTCGGCAACGCTTCGGACCATTGGCTCATCCTCGACCAGCAGGACCGTCCCGCTACCCCAAAGCTCCTCCTTTTTGGGCTTTTCGACCGGGCGCGCCGGGGCTACTCCGGGGTCTTCGCGATGAACCGGTAGATAGATGACGAAGCGCGTGCCTTCCCCGACCTTCGAATTGGCGAAGATAAAACCGCCCGATTGCTTGACGATCCCGTAGACGGTCGACAGCCCGAGACCGGTGCCCTTGCCCACCTCCTTGGTGGTGAAAAAGGGCTCGAACACCTTGCCCAGCACATTGGTTGGAATTCCGCTCCCGGTGTCGGTCACCGACAGGGCGCTGTAATCGGCGATCGGGAGGATGTCGGAGCCGAGCTCGGCGACCTGGTTGGCGCGAACCGGATAGGTCTGAATGGTCAGCGCTCCGCCACCCTTTTCAGCCATCGCGTCGCGGGCATTGACCGCGAGGTTGACGATGACCTGTTCGAGTTGCCCCGGGTCCGCCCGAATGGGGCCGAGGTTGCGGCCATGCTTGACCACTAGCTCGACAGTCTCGCCAAGCAGCCGTTTCAAAAGGTGGGAGACTTCGCTGACGACGTCGGGCAGCTGGACGACCTGCGGCCGAAGCGTCTGCTGCCGCGAAAAGGCCAGCAGCTGGCGGGTCAGCCCGGCCGCGCGGTTGGAATTGGAGCGGATCTGCTGGATGTCGTCATAATCGCTGTCGCCTGGCGTGTGACGAAGCAGCATAAGGTCGCAATGACCGATGATCGCGGTCAGAATGTTGTTGAAATCGTGCGCCACTCCGCCGGCGAGCTGGCCGACCACCTGCATCTTGGTCGCCTGCGCCACCTGGCGCTTGAGCTTGGCCTCCTCGCTATTGTCCTTGAGCAACAGCAGCACTGCAGCTTCGCCAAGGCCGCGAAGCCCGGCGATGGTCAGCGCCACCGGCTCACCCGGGCGATTGGCAAGACGGATTGCAAGGTCACCCGACATCGCCGGTCCGCGCGCGTTGCGCCGGACGGCGTCGGCGACCGCGGCCTTGTCCTCCTTGACCACCAGGTCGCCGGGGTAGACCGGGGGGGCTGCTCCATCGAGCGCGGCGGCCTGTTCGAACGCTCGGTTCATCGACAGGAAGCGGCCGTCCCGATCGGCCAGTGCAAGTCCGATCGGAAGCACGTCGAGAAGCGCCTGGAGGTTGGAATCGGGCGCGTGCAGCGACACCACATCGCTTCCGAACAA
>JBDSSR010000038.1:0-5048 GCA_039928675.1 Sphingomicrobium sp.
GAGCCCGGCTGCACCAGCCCCGTTCGATACCAATTGCATATGCCGGCAGCGCAAAGCCGACCGCGGCAATGCTCGAAAAGCTCGGCGTTGGCCAACGGTCCGGGACCAGCCCGTTCTTCGGGTTCACTGTGTCCCAGAACCAGCGGAACGTCCGCCGCTCAATCTCTTCGTAGAAAGCGGGCAGCGACGGGCGTCCACCGAAGCTCGCCAATTGGCCCAGTGCCGCGGCCGGGACCATTGCTCCGCCAATCAGCAGTGCCGAACTGCGCAGCAGGTCTCGGCGATCGAACGCGATCATTGCCCGAAGCCCAGAGTGGTCGAGCGAACGATCAGCTCGGGCGCGTGAAGCTCGTCCCGCACGGCTAGCCCCTGTTCCATGGCGGCGATCAACGCGGCAAGCGCGCGCTCGCCAAGTTCGGCAATGCGCACCCGAACGGTGGTCAATCCGAGGTGGCCGGCAAGCGGAATGTCGTCAAAACCCGCCACTGCGACCTCCTCGGGTACGCGTCGCCCCGCTGCCCGGAGCGCCTGGATGGCGCCGATCGCCATATTGTCGTTGGCGGCGAACACCGCGTCGAATGAGTCCCCCGACGCAAGCAAAGTGGCGATTGCCAATTCGCCCGAGAGTTCCTCGAAATCTCCGTTTACGACAGTCCATTCGACTCCGAGTCGGCGCGCCGCCTGACGAGAGGCGTCGGAACGCTGGCGAGCGTCGATATTCTCGGCCGGCCCCGCAATATGGACGATGCGCCTGCACCCGATCGAGGCAAGGTGCTCGACCACCGCCTGTGCGCCGGCCGCATTGTCCAGATGAATGGCGCTCAGTCCCCCGCTGGGATCGCGGGTATTGATCAGGACCGACGGCAGGCCCTTGGGGAGAGCCGCGGACAGGCCTTCGCTGGTCAGATGCGGCGCCATCACGATCAATCCGTCGACCCGGCCGCGCATCGCTCGCAACGCCTGCGCCGCCTGATCGCTTCCGCCATGAAGGTTGGACAGCAACAACAGATAGCCGCGACGACTTGCCTCACGGTCCATGCCGCGCACGATCTCGGAAAAAAACTCTCCGTGCAGGTCGGGAAGGACCACCCCGATGGCATTGGTACGGGCGAGGCTGAGGCTTCGTGCCCCGGCATGGGGGACGTAGCCCAGTTCAAGCGCTGCGTGGTTGACCCGAGCCTTGGTCGCTTCGCTGACGGCCAGCCCGTTCAGCGCGCGCGACACCGATGCGACCGAGACCTGGGCGCGGCGTGCGACATCTCGGATCGTTGCGTCAGGCACTGGGTCCCATTGGGCAAAGCTACGAACAAAGGCACATCCGAAGCAATTGCAATTGGCTCGGCCGTGCGTCATGTAACCGGTTACAGAGGCCGTCAAGGTCCGAAAGTTTAGCGGCTTGCAGCGCCCGGTAGCCGGGGCACGGAGGGTATGAACATGTTGGACAGCCGCATTTCACGGCGGGCCGCGCTGCTCGGCGCAGGCACGGTCGCCGCTTGGCTTGCGAGCCCGGCACGAGCCCTTCTGCAATCCGCCGGCGCGCTTCCAATGCCCGGCTTCATCGGACCTTTGCTGGCCCGGATGACGCTTGAGGAAAAGGCCGGCCAGTTGAGCCTGATGGCTTCGGCTTGGGGCGGCGGAGCTGCGCTTGCGCTCAACCCGCCACAGGGCAGTTCTGACTTTCCGCGACAGGTCGAGGAAGCTCGCCAGGGCCAGCTGACCGGCGTGTTCAACGGCAACGGCGCACGCATGGCGCGCGTCCTGCAAACCGCAGCGGCCCGCGAATCGCGCCTCAAAATTCCGCTGATGTTCGCCGCCGACATCATTCACGGCCACCGAACCATTTTCCCGGTTCCTCTCGCCGAAGTCGCCAGCTTCGAGCCTGAACTCGCCCGCCGAACGGCAGCGGCCGCGGCCTTCGAAGCCGCCGGGGCCGGCATAGACTGGACCTTTTCGCCAATGGTCGACGTCGCCCGTGACCAGCGTTGGGGACGCGGCGTCGAAGGCGGGGGCGAGGACGTGCTTCTGGGCGAGCTGTTCGCAGCTGCTCGAGTGCGCGGCTTTCAGGGCGCAAGCCTCAGGTCCACCGACACGATGCTCGCCTGCATCAAGCATTTTGCTGCTTATGGCGCGGCCGAATCAGGCCTCGACTACAACAGCGTCGACATTTCGATGCGGCGCCTGCGGGAAGTCTATTTGCGCCCGTACAAGGCGGGCTTCGACGCCGGAGCGCTGTCGGCAATGGCCTCGTTCAACGAGATCAACGGCGTTCCCGCCACCGGCAACCACTGGCTGATGACCGACCTGCTTCGCGGCGAGTGGGGCTTCCAGGGGTTCGTCGTGTCCGATTACACCGGCGATGAGGAGATGATTAAGCACGGCTACGCAAAGGACGGCCGCGATGCCGCCCGGATCGCTTTTCTCGCCGGGGTGGACATGAGCATGCAGAGCGGCCTGTATCGTCAGTTCCTGCCTGAGCTGGTGCGAAGCGGCGAAGTCCCGCAGGCCACGCTCGACCAGTCGGTTCGTCGGGTGCTTGCACTCAAATCCATGCTCGGCCTGTTCGAGGATCCGTTCCGCCGAATCGACGAAAAGCGCGAAACCGGCCGATCGATGCTTCCCGCGACACGGGCGCTGGCTCGCGAATCGGGCCGCAAGTCGATCGTCCTGCTCAAGAACGACGGCAACCTTCTGCCGCTTCCCCGCTCGGGCAAGAAAATCGCGCTGATCGGCCCGTTTGCCGGCGGCCAGCACGATCTTGTCGGGCCATGGGTGGTCTATGGCGATGACGCCAAGGCCGTCGACCTTGCAACCGGAGTCCGCTCGGCCATTGCTGACGCGGCCTCGATGACCGTGACCTTGGGGTCGGGCATCGAAGAGCCGCTTGCCGGAGGCCTTGACCAGGCGCTCGCCGCTGCAAAAGCCGCCGACATCGTCATTCTCGCGATCGGCGAGGGACAAGGGATGTCCGGCGAAGCCCAGGCGCGGACCGAGATCGTCATTCCCGAACCGCAGCAGGCGCTTGCCGAGATCGTCGCAAGCGCCGTCAAGCCGACCGTCGTGGTGCTCAAGCACGGTCGCGCACTGGCGCTTGAAGGCGCGGTTGCAGCGGCGCCCGCAATCCTTGCCACCTGGTTCCTTGGGACCGAGACGGGCAATTCCATCGCCGACATCCTGTTCGGTGCCAACGGACCCTCGGGCCGCTTGCCTGCAAGCTTTCCGCGCCGGTCGGGCCAAGAGCCCTATTATTACGCGCACAAGCCGACCGGACGGCCCAATGCCGATGGCCCGCTGGAGGCCTACAAGGCTCACTTCCGAGGCATTCCCAACAGCGCGCTCTATCCGTTCGGCCACGGTCTGACCTATGGCAAGATCGACTATAGCGCCCTTGCGCTCAGTGCTCCGGCGTTTCCTTCGGGCGGCGAAATCGCGGTCAGCGCGACCATCGCCAACCACGGCACGCGCGCGGCCGAAGAAGTCGTCCAGCTGTACATTCACGACCGTACCGCAAGCGTCACCCAGCCCGTCCGGGCGCTCAAGGCGTTCCGCAAGATTGCCCTTGCCCCGGGTGAAACGCAGACTGTCCGTTTTACTCTTCGGGCGAGCGACCTGGCTTTTTACGGGCCGGGCGACCGGCCGGTGATCGAGCCGGGAACATTCGACGTGTGGATTGCGCCCTCGGCAGAGGCCGACGGACTGCACGGAAGTTTTGACCTGACCGCTTAAGTCCCCGCGCGGACCGGCCGACGGCCGATGGGGTTCAGTGCCATCGCGACGCACGACAAGGCCAGGAACAACAGCGGCACCAGCGCGACGGTCAGCCGCATGCTGGTCAGCGTCGCGGCGCTCTGAGCGACGTTGGCGACGTATCCCGCGCTCGCAAAGCCCCAGCCCAGGATCGCGGTGGCAATCCCGATCGCGATCCGCTGCAGTAGGGCGGCGACCCCGAAGACCGTCCCTTCGAGGTGGAGCCCGGTCGCGCGTTCGCCATATTCGATGGTGTTTGGAAGCATCGCCCAGAAGACGAAATTAAGCCCGACGATCATAATTTGCATTGCGACAAGGAACACCTGCATCGACAGTGTGCCGTCGAACCGAACGAGGGTGAACGTGGCGAGGCCGGCGATGCCCAAACCGGCAGCGATCAGCCACAGCGCGCGCAACCCGAACCGCTTGCCAAGCATCATCCAGCCAGGGATCGCAATCCCGCTGACCACCCCCATTGAGGCGAGTGCAAGAGTCCCCGCGGCGGGATCGTTGAGAAGATATTTGAAATAATAGAGCACCGACTTGCTCAAGACGGTGATGGCCACGATCATCGCCATCATTGCCCCCATCAGCGTGACAAAAGCCCCATTGCGGGCAAGGCTCGACAGTGCATCGCGAAGATTGGAGGGAGCGGGCCGCGCGTGCTGTGGGCCTTCGCGATAGGTCGCTCCGACAATCGCGAGAATGCAGACGCCAAGCACCGCAAAGACGATGGCCGCCGCGAAATAGGCGTTGGCGGCGCTGGCTCCGGTCAGCCAGCGGCCGAGCGGCACCGTGCACAAGGCGACGGTGACGGCCGCCGCCGTTCCGAACAACATCCGCATTCCCGCGACGAACGCGCGATCGCCGGGATCCGAACTGATTCGCGCAGTCATTGCCAGAAAGGGCACGTTGACCGCGGCGTAGAACGTCCGGAACACAAGGTGGCCAGCAAACACGGTCGCGATCGCCAGTCGCCCGCTCCCCACCGGGGGCACATAGGTCAGCACGAAGCTCAGCCCGAGTGGGATCGCTCCGACCACCAGCAGTGGACCATAGCGGAAGCGGCGGCGGCGGCGGCGGTCGATCAGCGTTCCCGCGACGAAATTGGCAATTCCGTCCCAGATCGACGCAATCATGTAGGTCGTCGCTGCAACCCCGATCGGGATGGCCAGTGCGTCGGTGTAGTAGAACAGCAGGAAAAGCATGATGCTTTGCCAGTAGAGATTGAATGCGAAGTCACCCGAGGCGAAGAGGAGAAGGCGCGGCCTCGATACGGACGCTGACGCGATCAACGGACGGCG
>JBDSSR010000039.1:0-5925 GCA_039928675.1 Sphingomicrobium sp.
GGATTACAAAAGGATTACACCTTTTCCCGTCTTGCACGGATGCCCCGCGGAGGGCATTCTTCCTCCATGAACAAGATCCTGCTCCGCGCGGTCCTTTACCGGGAAGACGGGTTGTGGGTGGCTCATGCGTTGGAGATGGATCTGATTGGAACCGGAGCCACTGAGGCGGCGGCGGCGGAGGTGGCGGCGGAGGTGGCGTTACGCCACCCGAATTCCCTTGGTCCCCGTCATTCCCATTGTTGCCATTGCAAGGATTGCCGTTGCCCATAGCGCATGGATCGCCCGGCGGCGTGTTACCATTGCCCGTCCCGTCACCCGGATCGTTGGGCGGGCCGTTGCCATTGCCAGTTCCGTTACCCGGATCAGTCGGCGGGCCATTGCCGTTCCCATTATTCTGACCGTCGTTGCCATTGCCATTGTCGGTGCCCGTCCCGTCACCCGGCGGCGGTGGAGGCGGAGGCGGAGGCGGAGGCGACCCGGCATCGACTGGCGGGCCATTGCCGTTCCCATTATTCTGACCGTCGTTGCCGTTGCCATTGTCGGTTCCGGTTCCGTTACCCGGATCGCTCGGCGGGCCATTGTCGGTTCCGGTGCCGTTGCCCGGATCACTCGGCGGGCCGTTGCCATTGTCGGTTCCGTTGCCGGGGTCGCTCGGTGGACCGTTGCCGTTGTCGGTGCCGTTACCCGGATCGCTGGGCGGGCCGTTGCCGACGCCATTGTTCTGGCCGTCGTTGCCGTTGCCATTGTCAGTCCCAGTGCCGTCACCAAGGTCGCTGGGCGGGCCGTTGCCATTGTCGGTGCCGTTACCCGGATCGCTCGGCGGGCCGTTGCCGTTGTCCGTGCCGTTACCCGAATCGCTTGGCGGGCCGTTGTCGGTACCGTTGCCGGGATCGCTCGGCGGGCCGTTGCCGACGCCATTGTTCTGGCCGTCGTTGCCATTGCCATTGTCGATGCCGCTGCCATCGCCTGGGGGCGGAGGCGGCGGCGGTCCGGCGTCGACCGGCGGGCCGTTCCCATTGCCGTTGCCATTACTGCCGCTGGCCCCACTATTGCCGCTGCTGTTCCCGTTGCCGTTCCCGCCACTTGCGCTCGGAGCCGCGCTGAGGACAATCGACCCGCCATCGACCCGGGCCTGGCTCGCGGCCGGCATCGCCTGGCTCGAAACCAACAGACCATCGACGTCGGCCGGTCCCGGGGTCGGCGCTGGCGCCCTTTGGAGCTCCAACGACGGATTGGCGCCGGGCTTTCTTGCCGCCGAAGGAGTAGCTTTGACCGAAGGCAGCCGAACACTGATGTCGAACACGCCGCGGTCGATCGTCAGCTGGTTGGCAAGCGCCGGCCCAATGCCGTCAAAAGGGTCAGCGACGCTTGGCCCGTTCTGTCGGGTCGACCCTCTATCCGGGGCCTTGATCGTCGGCGCAATCTGGACGCTTGTGTCGGGCCTTCGAACGGGAGCCAGACGCGGTCCGGAATGCGGCATCGACCAGGGGATCAGCCGGACGGACTGAATTGGACCGGCAACCGGCGGAGCCGCCGGAGCAGTCCGCGCGAACAGTGCAGCCGCCGCGCAAGCGCACAGCAGCGCCCCGCGCCGAACGCGAGCCCGATGAGGGTCACTGATCACGGGATTTCCCACTGCGCTACCTTCGCCTGGAAGAGACGCGACGCTTACAAAAACTGTCCCCATGACGCGTCGGGCCGACGAGCGAATCGCCTGCCTGCGCGAAAGGATTCGTTAACCACCTACGAGTTATGTGGAAAATAGCCAGTGCCACGCCCGCGCCGTCCCGTCCTGGAACAGCCAAGGAGCACCAGCTGGCCGCACTTTCGCCGACCAGGCGAGGCAGCATCGCACCAAATCCGCGCGCTTCATTCGGGCAGTGCAACGCAATTCGCGCCGAAGCGCGGGCTAGCACGCAGCGCGCTTCTTCGCTTATAGGCGCGGCTCCGTTTCTTTGCTTGAAGTTGGAGTTTCTCTGAATCGTGGCTCGTCGCCGTCAAATCTATGAAGGCAAGGCCAAGATCCTCTACGAGGGTCCCGAGCCTGGCACCCTCATCCAGTATTTCAAGGACGACGCGACCGCGTTCAACGCGCAGAAGCGTGGCACGATCAACGGCAAGGGCGTGATCAACAACCGCATTTCGGAGCATATCTTCACCGCTCTGCAGACGATCGGCGTGCCCACCCACTTCATCCGCCGGCTCAACATGCGCGAACAGCTCATCCGCCAGGTCGAGATCATTCCGATCGAAATCGTCATCCGCAACGTCGCCGCGGGTTCGCTCTCCAAGCGGCTCGGGATCGAGGAAGGCACCCAGCTGCCGCGGACCATCATCGAATATTATTACAAGGACGATGCGCTTGGCGACCCGATGGTCGCCGACGAGCATATCGCCTGCTTCGGCTGGGCCAGCCAGGAAGAGATGAACGACATCGCCGACATGGCGATCCGGGTGAACGACTTTTTGTGCGGAATGTTCGCTGCGATCGGCATTCGCCTGATCGACTTCAAGCTCGAGTTCGGGCGGGTCTATGACGGCGAATATGCGCGGGTCATCCTCGCCGACGAAATCAGCCCCGACGGCTGCCGCCTGTGGGACGCTAAGTCGGGCGAGAAGCTCGACAAGGACCGCTTCCGCCAGGATCTGGGCGGAGTCGAGGAAGCCTATCAGGAAGTCGCCCGGCGGCTCGGACTGCTCCAGGCCGACGAGGAATCCGCTGTCCTCGACCTCGACAGCCATAGGAAGAAGCGGGGGAAGTAGGGGTCTTCCCCAACGCCGGATTGCGTCGTCGCTGCGCTGCTCACCAAGCGCTACGGGTGCAAGCTTCTCGTCTGGTTCGAGATGTACGCGACGATGGAAGCCGCGATCCTCCGCGAGAAACAGATCAAAGGCGGGTCGCGCCTAGCAAAACTGCGGCTAATCGACGTGCTAATCCGGACTGGGTGGATCGATACGACGAAGTCGCACTTGGATAAGGAGCTCGGCCCGTCCTTTTACCGTCGTCGCGAGCCTAGCGACGCAATCCAGCTTTGTTCGTCTGGATCCCCGTCCGCGCAATTCTGAGCAAGTCTTGAAAGGGCTCGAAAGCCCAATGCGGTCTGGTCGGGGTATCAACAAGAGGCCGGCCGTCCAAGGCGCTCAATTATCGACTATGCGATCTGGGCCGGGATCATGTCCCCAATGGGTAGACATCGGATGTGTCAATATCGCGAGCGACGGCCGTTCTGCTGCCCTTTTCAAGCCATACCGAGCTTGATGTTGGCGAAGTTGGCCTCAATTTCGTCTTTATGAATGAAGGAATGCCTGGCTTTCAGGAACTCTCGACAAGGCCCATAATGGGGTTCAGGCCGGGTGGATGAAAGAACGGCCTGAACCACCTCTGTTCGGACCAGAGCTGCCAACGCTAGCTCCGGCGACCTCGCCGGAGATCAAGGTCTGGCGGTCAATTGCAAAGGCGATCTCCTGGCGCGTGGTTGGTTCGCTTGACACGCTGCTGCTGTCTTATTTGATGATCACCTACATCGGCCCGCTATTCGGATTGGCACGGTCGGGAGAGCAGGCTCTTGAGGCGGCCAGCTTTATTGCTGCAACTGAAGTGTTCACCAAGATAATATTCTATTATTTTCACGAGCGTTTCTGGGTCTGGTTGAGTTGGGGCACGGCCGTGGTCGACGGCAAGCGCACGGAAACCTTGGCAAGAACCACCACGAAGACTGTCACGTTCCGCACCATAGCGACACTCGACACGATCGTCCTGGCCTGGTTTTTCACGCGCAATGTCGAAACTGCACTATCGATCGGCGGTCTGGAGATATTCACGAAACTGACGCTCTATTTCTTTCACGAACGCCTTTGGGCACGACTGCCTTTTGGAATAGCGCATCAGAGCCAAGACTTGTGACCGGCACATGATGGGTTGCCTATGTTCGAATACGAACAATTTTGGCTCCCTCTGATTACGGATAAGGCAATCTCTTTGATCCGATAGGAGCGGACAGCTTTTTGCGAAAAAACTCGCCGGTCGATCTGACGACCGCGTAAGATGCATTGGTGGCGCTGCCCAAACTGACGTTTCCGACACGCGGCGCCCGGCCGCATTGTGAGAAGCAACAAACGTCAGCTTTCCACCCAAAGCTGCCATTCCGGGCCTGTCCCCGGCCGAGTGGACGCGACAGCTCCTGAACGAAACGCCGCTGTCCTACTGGCGCCTGCTTGTGCTTTAGCGCCCGGGATGACGAGCCGCTGCGTTTCCGACACTCTCCGCTTCAATTTCCAGCATCTCGCGGGCGCGCCCGCGCGCGTTGCTGTCAACTTTGCCAACGTCCGCGCTGCATGACCGTGCCCCGCGCCCTTGTCGTGACCCTTAACGCAGCGCTTGGGCCGCTCGACTCTCGCGTCCCCGAATGGGTGGAAAGCGGCCAGTTGGTCAGTCGCGCCTATGCGGACGAGCGGCGTAAGCTACTTATGACTCGCTGCTCGTTGCATGCTGAGCGTATGTCAGTGCGATGGCATTTTTAATTTTAAGAGGCTGCGACGGATATTGACTGGGTAATAGCTCGGGGGCTGATCGCCGCAGTTTCGGCTGGGCTATTGATAGGGATCGAGCGCGGCTGGCGATTGCGCGGTCGCTCTGACGGATCGCGTGTCGCCGGGATTCGCACTTTCACTTTGCTCGGCTTGGCGGGCGGTATGGCCGCGCTGATCGTGCCAGCGCTGGGCCCCTTGGTCGGCGCGGTGCCGATCGCAGGGATCGTGGCGGTGCTGGTGATCGGCTATGCCCGGTCGGTCGTCGAGAAGGATCAACTCGACGCGACGACGCTAGTGGCGGCGATGATCGCGCTCGGGCTCGGCTTGCTCGCTGGGTCTGGCCAAGCAGGGATGGCGATCGCAGGAGCGGCGTTGACGACGTTGGTGCTAGCGGCGCGCGAACAGTCTCATCATTTCCTCAACCGTCTGAGCCGTCGCGACGTCAACTCTTTGGCGTATTTTGCAGTTATCGCTGGCGGAATTCTGCCCTTTTTACCCAATCATCGCTTCGGGCCCTACGCGGCGTGGAACCCCTTCCAACTGTGGTTAGTCGTGGTCCTGGTTACGGGCTTCTCGTTCGTTGGCTACATTGCCAATCGACTGATTGGCGAACGAAAGGGCACGTTTGCCACCGCGATCATCGGCGGAGCATATTCGTCGACGGCGGTGACTGCTTCGCTCGCCGAGCGAATGCGCGCAGGCGAAAAAGGGCCATGGGTCGCCGGCATCGCGATCGCGACGGCGGTGATGTTCGTTCGCGTATTCGTCCTGGTCGGCCTTCTGGCTTGGCCAGTTCTCTGGCCGCTCGTGCGGATGGTCGGGCCGGCAATGTTCGTGGCTTGGGTCGTCTCCTTTGTTGCGTGGCGTCGTTCAGGACAGGAGAAGGAAAGCAGCGACGGGAAATCCGCTCGCAATCCGTTCTCATTCCTGCCCGCCCTGTTATTTATGGTCGCGGTAGCCGGGGCAGCGCTCCTGGTGCGCTGGTCACAGGCGAGCTTCGGCGAAAGTGGGGTGGCATGGTCGTTATTCATTGCGGGAAGCTTTGATGTCGATGCGGCTATCATCACGCTATCAGGCTTGTCCAAGGACGCCGTGGTCCCATCGATTGCAGCATTAGCGCTGGGCGGAACAGTGGCCGTCAACATGGGCTTCAAAATGGCCGTCGCTGGGGCGACGGCGCGGCGCCAGGGTTTGCCGGCGGTGGCGGCCCTCGGCGCAAGTCTGGTAGTTTTGCTGGCGACGTTGGTCTGGAATTGGCTGGCAATGAACAGATGAAAAAATTGTCAGTCCCGGGGAGCAGGGTTCGGACCTGCGTCGTGACCGTCGATCGTCAGCGCTTCGGTATGACCAAGCCCTTTGCTGTAATCGAGCACTGACAGATGCTTGCAGTCTGCT
>JBDSSR010000040.1:0-3352 GCA_039928675.1 Sphingomicrobium sp.
CTCATTGCCGCTTTGCAGGCGCTGGCGATCCATGTGCGTCGTAACCAGTGCAAGCGGACTTGCGCCCGCCGCCGCCAGACCGAGCCGGACCTTCCAGGCATCGGGTGCAAAGAACCAGAACGCCGCAGCGATCACTGCAACCGCGATGACGATCAGCGCGATGGTCAGTAGCGGGCTGCGCTGGCGCTCGTCAGAGTAGTCCTCTTCCAGCGGGAAGGGCGCGAATTCATCGTCGTGGGCCTCGACTTCAGAAGTTGCGGGAATGGCCTCTTCGACCGGAACCGCGCTGTCGTCCGCCGCTTTGATCGCCGCTTCCTCGAACGCCCGCTCCTCGGCCTCGGGACCGCTTCGCGGATCGATCAGCGTCGCTTCGGCGAGGCTTTGCTCGCCATCATCGGCAACAGGCTCCTCGGCGGCGGGCTGCTCTCCCACCGGCCCCTCGAAGCCAGACTCGGCGCTAGCTGGTGCTACGACCGCTTCGGGGGCCTCCGCGGCGAGTTCGGCGGTAGCCGGGGACGAAGCGATCCCACCATCCTCGGGATTTTCGTGCCAGCTGTGCTTGCACGAGGCACAGCGAACCTGGCGTCCGCCAGCAGGAATCGCACCATCCTTGACGACATATTGGGTGCCACAATTCGGGCAGGTTAGGATCATCGACGTAAAAGCCCTCTTCCGGGACAGTCAGAGAACGGTAAACAGGAGCGAACGGTAAACAGGAATGTATCTTGCTTGGCAAGGCGGCGGGAGCCAGCTTTGGGGCGTCAGTTGGGGAGGCGAGCGCACTGTCAGTCGTTGCTGAATTCGAAAGCGTCGGCCTGCGCTACGGCACGGGCGGTGAAGTCTTGCGCGATCTCGACTTCGGGCTCGCTACCGGCGGCTTCTATTTTCTTACCGGGCCGTCTGGCGCGGGCAAGACATCGCTGTTGAAGCTGCTCTACCTTGCGCAGCGACCGACCAGAGGGAGGGTGCGACTGTTCGGCGCCGACCTTACCGATGCCGGACGCGAGGATCTGCCGCTCTTCCGTCGCCGCATCGGCGTCGTCTTTCAGGACTTTCGGCTGATCCGCCACCTGTCGGCGTTTGACAATGTCGCGCTTCCACTGCGGGTCACCGGATTGCCCGAAAGCGAGGTCGAAGGGCCGGTGCGCGAAATGCTTGCGTGGGTCGGTCTGGCCGACCGGGCAAGCGCCCGCCCGGCCACTCTGTCGGGCGGAGAGCAACAGCGCGTCGCAATCGCCCGAGCAGTCATCAACCGTCCAGAACTGCTCGTCGCGGACGAGCCAACCGGTAACGTCGATGCCGACATGGCCAAACGGCTGCTCCATCTGTTTACCGCGCTGAACCGCCTCGGGACCACCGTGGTTGTCGCAACGCACGATGTCGGGCTGATCAGCGCGACCGCTGGCGCGGAGCTCATCCGGCTCGAAAACGGGGCGCTGGTCGATCCGACGGGCCTGCTCAAAAACCCGCCAAGGCGGAGTGGCCGGGCATGATGCTCGACTGGCTGTTCGCACCCCCGGCCGAGCGCCGCCTGCTCGGCCAGTCGCGGATGCGCGGGGCAATGCCGTGGGTCATTGCGATCATGAGTTTTTCGATCATGATCATCGCCGCCACCGGCCTTGCCCTTGCAAGCACTGCAGCGACCCTGACCCGCGCGATCGAAGCGCGCTACTCCGTCGAGGTCCCCGCCGGAGGCAATCTCGACGCGGCGCTTCAGGCGGTCCGGGCGGCGCCCGGCGTCACCTCCAGCGAGGCGGTGTCGGAAAGCAAGATGCGCCAGACCCTCGAGCGCTGGCTTGGCCGCGAAGCGCAAAGCCGCGAGCTGCCGGTGCCGGGGCTGATCCATTTCAACCTCCAGTCGAACGCTCGGCTCGGCACGCTCGAAGCGCGCGTCAGCAGCGCGGCTCCGGGCGCACGGATCCTCGCTCACCGCGACAGCGTCGGCCCGCTCCTGCGCTCGCTTCGGCTATTGCAATGGATCGCATTCGGGCTGGTCGCCATGCTGACCGGCGCGGCAGCGGCCGCGGTCGTGCTTGCGGCCCGCGGAGCGCTCGATACCCACCGTTCGACGATCGACGTGATGCATGGAGTGGGCGCCACCGACCTTCAGGTTACGCATCTGTTCCAGCGCCGGATTGCAATCGATGCGCTCGCGGGGAGCGTCGGCGGGGCGATTGCAGCGGCGATCGTCCTGGCACTGATCGCAACGGTCGCTTCGTTTACCACCGAGCTGACCGCCGCGGCGACTCTCGGCGCCTGGGATCTGGTCGTGCTCGCACTGCTTCCCTTGGCGCTTGCCGGCCTGGTCACCTTGGTCGCTCGAACCGCGGTGCTGACGGCATTGCGCCAATCCTTATGATTGCCCGGCTCACCGCACTGCTGTTGTTGCTTTACGCGCTCGGCTTCGTCCTGTTCGCGTTCACCCTCGGCAAGCAGGCCGCGAGCGGACAGCCGCCGACCGACGCCGCGGTGGTGCTGACCGGTGGCGCTGGCCGGATCGAGCATGCCATCGACGTTCTTCGTCAGCACAAGGCCGGGCGGCTGCTGGTGTCGGGCACCGATCCGGCCGTGACCAAGGCCGACCTCGCGCGTCGAATCCCGGGAAGCGGCAAGCTCCTTGCCTGTTGCGTCGACCTTGGCAGCGAGTCGGTGGACACGCGCTCCAACGCCGAGGAAACCGGTCGCTGGCTCGACCGCCACCACTTTCGTTCGATGAGGCTGATCACCAGCGACTGGCACATGCGGCGCGCCCGGTACGAGTTCGCCAGGGCGCTTGGAAACAAATATGCGATCGTCACCGACGGGGTTCGGAGCGAGCCGGGACTGGTGGTGCTGTTCGCGGAATATAATAAATATGTTCTGCGGCGCCTGTCGGTGTGGGCCGACGTCGGATGATGATCCTGCGGTCGCTGCTCTACGCGGCCATCTTTTATCCGGCCACCGCACTGCTTGCAGTCGTGGGCCTGGCCGTTGGTCTCGTCAGCCGACCGGCAATGCTTGCGCTCATCCTCGCATGGGCGCGTCTCAACGATTGGCTCGCCCGCAACGTCCTTGGAATTCGGACCAGGGTTGAAGGCCAGATGCCGAAGGGCCCGCATCTGATCGCCGTCAAACATCAGTCGATGTTCGAAACCACCGAGATGATGCTGTTCGTCAACGTGCCCGTCATCGTCATCAAGCGCGAGCTCGCCCTTATCCCGTTCGTTGGCTGGCTGATGCGCCGCTATGGCGTCATCGCGGTGGAACGGTCTGCCGGCGCAAAGGCGCTTCGTGCGCTCGTCTCGCAGGCCAGGAAAGCAGGCGCTTCGGGCCGCCCCATACTCATCTACCCCGAGGGCACCCGGGTTCGGCC
>JBDSSR010000041.1:0-3145 GCA_039928675.1 Sphingomicrobium sp.
ATGGCCAATATGTGCAGGGTTCGGGACCCAAGAACTCGCTTGGTCTGGTCAAGTTCGACATGGCTGACGACGAGGCGATCTACCTTCACGACACGCCGGCCAAAGCGGTGTTCGGCCTCGACGACCGGCACCGCAGCCATGGCTGCGTGCGGGTCGAGAACGCGGTCCAGTTCGCCACCGCGATTGCCGAGCAGGAGGGTGTCGCCGACCAGTTCAGCAAGGCCATGGCGGGCGATGACCAAAGCTTCGTCAAGCTGCCCAACCAGATTCCCGTCCGGCTGCTATACGCGACCGCATTCTGGGACGGGTCGCGAATCCAGTTTCGCCCCGACGTTTACGGCTGGGATAATAATGTCGCCAAGGCGCTCGATCTGGCCGCCGGAGAGCCGGAGAAATTACAGCAGCCCGAAAGCAGCGACGATGTCGGGCCGTAACCGGCGGAAGGCTTAACGAACAAAAGGGCGCCGGGCCGAAGCCGCGGCGCCCTCGCCCCCCTCCCGAGCTGGTTCCCTTACGTTCGTACTTCGGGCAGATAGGCTTCGTCGGCGGGATCGCTGAACTTGGTGATCCGGCTTTCGAACTTGAGCCGGATTTTCCCGGTCGAGCCATGGCGCTGCTTGGCAACGATCACTTCGGCCGTGCCGTACGCGCGCTCCATCTCTTCCTTCCACTTGGTAAAGTCGGGATGATCGTCGGCGGGCTGTTTGGAGGCGAGGTAATAGTCCTCGCGATAGATGAACATGACGATGTCGGCATCCTGCTCGATCGAGCCCGATTCGCGAAGGTCGGAAAGCTGCGGCCTCTTGTCTTCGCGCTGTTCGACCTGGCGGCTGAGCTGCGATAGCGCGATGACCGGAACGTCTAGTTCCTTGGCCAGCTGTTTGAGGCCGCGGCTGATCTCGGAGATTTCCTGGACCCGGTTGTCCGAGCTTGAGCGACCGCTGCCCTGAAGGAGCTGGAGATAATCGACGACGATAACGCCGACGCCCTTCTGGCGCTTGAGGCGGCGAGCCCGCGTACGAAGCGCGGCAATGGTCAGGCCGGGCGTGTCGTCGATGTAAAAAGGCAGCGTTTGAAGCTCGGCGGCGGCGCGCGCCAGCTGGCGAAACTCCTGCTGGCTGATCTTGCCCATGCGCAAATTTTCCGAGCTGATCCCGGACTGTTCGGCGAGGATTCGCGTGGCCAGCTGATCGGCCGACATTTCAAGGCTGAATAGTGCTACCGGGGCGCCCGCCGACTTGTCGGGCTCGATCTCGACTTCGCGGTCGGCGAGGAAGCGCTTGGCGGCGGCAAAGGCGATGTTTGTGCCAAGCGCGCTTTTGCCCATGCCGGGCCGTCCGGCGATGATGATCAGGTCCGATTTGTGAAGGCCGCCGATCTTGGCGTTGAGGTTTTCAAGGCCGGTGGTGAAGCCCGACAGATGACCGCCGCTGTTGAGCGCTCGCTCGGCCATTGCAAGCGCTTCCTTGGTGGCGTCCGCAAATGACTTGGCCTTGCCGTCGGCTCCTCCTTCCTCGGCAACCTTGTAGAGTTCGGTCTCGGCGCGCTCGATTTGAGCGAGGGGGGCAACATCCTCACTCGTGTCGAGCGCGCCTTCGACCAGGTCACGACCGACACCGATCAATGCCCGGAGCAACGCCAGATCATAGATCTGTTGAGCGAAGTCCCGAGCGCCGATGACGGCCGCACCCGAACCCGTTAACTGCGCCAAATATGCGGGGCCGCCAACATCTTTTATACTGTCGTCATTTTCGAACAGCGGACGAAGCGTGACCGGGTTCGCGATCCGGTTGGCGTCGGTCATCCGAAGGATCGATTCGTAGATGCGGCCGTGCAACGCTTCGAAGAAGTGATGCGGCTTCAATTTGAGCTGGACATCCTCGACCAGCCGGTTGTCGATCATCAGCGCACCAAGCAGCGCGGCCTCGGCCTCAACGTTCTGGGGAAGCGCCTGAATTCCGGGTTGTGACGCGGTCTCGTTGATGCGGATGATTTCAGCCATGGCGGCGCTCCTACGCTGAAAAGTAGCGCGATCCCAACGAGAACGAAAGGAAAACGCCTGTGGATAGTTTGTGCGCGAATCGCGATTGGGGCCGCGCCTGCTTCGCGATTCGCCGCTGCGGCTCCATCCACAGAAATAATGTGCGACAATTTGATGCCTTGGAAGCGGCCCGTTAGGCACTCGGCATGTCGATTTTATCCGACCGCTGGATTCGCGAGCAGGCGCTGGCCCACGCCATGATCGAACCCTTCGTCGAAGCCCAGCGGAGCGAAGGCTGCATCAGCTATGGCCTGTCGTCTTACGGCTATGATGCGCGGGTCGCCGACGAGTTCAAGATTTTCACCAACGTCGATTCGGCGACCGTCGATCCGAAAAATTTCGCGGCCAACAGCTTCGTCGATCGCAAGACCGATGTGTGCATCATCCCGCCCAACAGTTTCGCGCTTGCGCGAACCATCGAATATTTCCGGGTGCCGCGCGACGTGCTTGTCATCTGCCTTGGCAAATCGACCTATGCCCGGTGCGGAATCATCGTCAACGTGACCCCGCTCGAGCCGGGCTGGGAAGGCCATGTGACACTGGAGTTTTCCAACACCACGCCGCTTCCCGCCAAGGTCTATGCCAATGAAGGCGCGTGCCAGTTCCTGTTCCTTCAGGGCAATGAGCCGTGCGAAGTGAGCTACGCCGACCGCGCCGGCAAATATATGGGGCAGAAGGGCGTGACGTTGCCCAAGTTGTGACGCGCGACGAAGCCGAACAGCTCGACGGCGCTGAAGCTCTCGCCTTCACGCGTGACCGATTCTCGCTACCCGACGGCATCATCTACCTCGACGGTAATTCGCTTGGCGCGCTGCCCGCCGCCACCTCTGCTGCGCTTGCCAACACCGCCGAGCGGCAATGGGGCGCGGACCTCATTGCGAGTTGGACCAAGCACGACTGGATCGACTGGCCCACGAAAATCGCGGCCAGGCTCGCGCCGATCGTCGGAGCAAAACCGACCGAGCTGCTGATCGCAGATTCGACCAGCGTGTGCTTGTTCAAGCTGCTCGGCGCGGCGGTGGCCGCGCGCCCCGACCGGCGCACCGTCCTCACCCAGCAGGACAATTTCCCGACCGACCTCTATGTCGCCAAGGGGCTGTGCGA
>JBDSSR010000042.1:0-4033 GCA_039928675.1 Sphingomicrobium sp.
CCGCTTGCTGCAAAGCCCGAGCTGACGCTGTCGGTCACCGGCAACAATCTGTTCGATGTGAATGCTCGGCGCCATTCGAGCGAGCTCAAGGATTATGCGCCGCTCGCCGGGCGCGACCTCCGTCTGACCGCGCGGCTCAAATACTGACGGTCGACGCCTGACGAAGTGAGAGGCGGCCCGGCCGCGGGGTGGGCCGAACCGCCTCTGGTGGAAGCGCACCTGCAGCTGCAACAGCCGGGGGAGAAGTGCGGCTCCCGGGGAGCTTTAGTAATCGATGCCGGCGGCGATCGCCTCGAGCTTTCGCACCCGCTCGCGAAGGTCGGCGATTTCGATCCGGCCGGACGCAGGCGGAAGGGGTCGTTCGCCCGAATAGTGGGTCAGTTCATGGGTCAGCTCGAACCGCTTGAGGTCGAGCCAGCCGTTCCATGCGCGAAGTCCAGCCCAGCTTGCTCCGCCCAGCGCGGCGAACACGCTTGCACTCAGCGTGGCAGTCATCGGGTCGATCATTTTCCCTCCTCGCGCAGCGCTTCGATGGCGCGCGCCAGCTCGTCGTTTTGAGAGTTGATGTGGTGGTCGATCGCCATCAGCCGGCGGTCGGTCGGGTCGAGGTCGTGGACCATCGCATGGGTCGTCGGGCGATGTTCGGCCGAGCGGTCCATGCGGTCGAAGTCGCTCGATCGCTTGCGCCCCTGCACCGACTTTTTCTTCTGCACCGCAAGGTAAATGCCGATCGCCGCATAAGCGATCAAAGTCAGCTTGAAACTGATGAAGATGGCGGCGGCGATGAAGCCGATGCGGATGAACGTCGGGTCGATCCCGGTCATCGCGCCAACACTCGACGCAACGCCCGCGACCTTGGCGTCCTTGCGGTCGAGCGAATAGGGATAAATCTTGCGGCCCACGATTGCGTCCTTCCTCAATTCGCGCGCGCTTTGAGCGCGGCTTTCATGGCTTCCAACTGGCTCTCGACCGCTTGATCGGCGTTGAGCTGCGAAATCTCGTCTTCGAGGCTGGTGATGCCCAGCGCATCGGCGCGGCCTTCGGCAAAGTCGGCGCGGCGTTCGAGCAGTTCGAACTTGGCGAAGGCATCGCGCGCGCGGCTGCCGTGCATGACTTCGCTGGCCCTGGCCCTGGTCACCGCGCTTTCAATGCGCGCTGCAATCGCATTCTGCCGGGCGCGCGCTTCGCGAAGCTTGGACTGGAGCCGTGCAATGTCGGCTTCATAGCCGCGAAGCACCGTTTCAATCTGTTCGACTTCCGACCGCAGGCCGTCGGCCATGTCGGTCGCCTTCTGACGCTCGGCGAGCGCTGCCCGGGCGAGGTCCTCGCGGTCCCTGGAGAGCGCGAGCTCGGCCTTGGCGGTCCAATTGGCCTCGATTTCCGCAAGCCTTGAGACCGACCGGTGCATTTCCTTGACGTCGGCGATCGAGCGCGCGGCGGTCGAGCGGACTTCGACCAACGTCTCTTCCATCTCGATGATGATCATCCGGATCATCCGCGCCGGATCTTCGGCCCGGTCGAGAAGCTCGGCCATATTGGCTGCGAAGATGTCCCGGGCCCGGCTGAACACCGGGCCGTTGAGCCAGGCTGCGACCGGAGCGAATTTTGATCCGCGGTCGTCGACGATTGCGTCGGACTGTTCGCCGAGGCGCGGGGTGCGGACCGCAACGCGGGCTTCGAGGATTTCCAGTTCAGGCATTGAGCGCGACCTGGTTCGGGCTGGCAACGGCCGATGCCGGACCAACCGCTGCACCGACCGTGACCGTGCTCATGACGAGCGCGGCGGCGATTGCGACCAGGGAGCGGGTGAGCTGCGACGACATTTCAAAATCTCCTGTTGTCGAACCCGCGGGTGAAATCCTTGCGGGCCGATGAACAATGCTAATCAAGGAGCGTGCCAATCCCGCAAAACCGCCAAAAAACTGGTTGGATGGTCGCATCCGGCGGAATTTCCTACCCAAGAGTTGGCGGCGATTCCCATGCCCATTTGGGAACATTCGCCACATCATGCGCGTCGAGCCTTGAACGGTGTTCAAAGGAGCTTGGACGATGTTTGGTAAGCTTGCGGGTGCGTGGCTCGGGAAGTCTGTCGCGGGCCGTCATCATGGCGCCAAGGGCGCGATCATTGGCTATGGAGTGGCGGCGATTGCCCGGCGCAGCATTCCGGCGCTTGCAGCGGTCGCGGTTGGCGGCTGGGCACTACGCAAGTGGCGCAGTCGCAAGACCCCGTCCTATCCTTCGGACGCCTCGCCCTCGGCCTGAGCCGGATGCTCGAAATAGGGCTCGACAACGCCTTTGAGCCTGACCGTCATCGGCTGGCCGTAGCGGTCGCGGCTGCGGCCCGCGGCAATGCGAATCCAGCCCTCCGAAATGCTGTATTCGATGACGTTGGTCTTTTCCTGGCCGTTGAACTTTATGCCCACTCCGCGGCTCAAAAGCGCTTCGTCGAAATGTTCGCTGCGCGGATCGAGCGAAAGCCGGTCTGGCGGCGTGTCGCCGGTGGCCATCTCGCCGGTGGTCACCTCGCCCGTGGGTTGCTCCCCGGCTGCGCTCTGCTCGCCAGTTGCGGTCTGATCGGTGTCGGCCATGGCGCGCACTAGCGCCGGGCGCGCCGCTAAGTCCAGTTGCCGCTTTGCCGACTCCCCTTTAAGCGCTCGCCTCGACCATGAGTGATGCAATCAAATGAGCGACAAGGCCCCACGCTTGAAGCCAAACCGGCCCAAGCTTGCACTTCACGTCCCCGAGCCCGCGTTCCGGCCCGGCGACGAGCCAGACTTCTCATCGCTCGACATTCCGGCGGCCGGCACTGCGCCACGGCCGGACACCAGCGCCAGCGCCGCCGAGACCGAGCCGCTGACCACCACCCTCATCCGTGTCCTCGACGACGATCATAAAGCCGTCGGCCCGTGGGACCCGAAGCTCGATCCCGACATGCTGCGTGCGATGCTTCGGCACATGATGACGGTGCGAATCTACGACGACCGGATGTACCGCTCGCAGCGGCAGGGGAAGACCAGCTTTTACATGAAGGCGACGGGCGAGGAGGCGATCGCGGTCGGCGCGGCGGCCGCGCTCGACCGCGAGGACATGCATTTCCCGACCTATCGCCAGCAGGGGCTGCTGATCGCGCGCGGCTATCCTCTCGTGCAGATGATGTGCCAGGTCTATTCGAACCGTGGCGACAGGCTCAAGGGCCGCCAGCTGCCGGTCATGTATTCGTCGAAGGCCGATGGCTTCTTCTCGATCTCGGGCAACCTTGGAACGCAGGTACCGCAAGCGGTCGGCTGGGCCATGGCCAGCGCGATCAAGGGTGACAGCCGGATCGCGATGGGCTGGACCGGCGAAGGCGCGACTGCCGAGGGCGACTTCCACGCGGCCATGACCTTCGCCACGGTTTACGACGCGCCAGTGATCCTGGCGGTGGTCAACAACCAATGGGCAATATCGAGCTTCTCCGGCATCGCCGGCGGCGAGAAGGCGACCTTTGCTTCGCGATCGAAGGGCTATGGCATCGCCGGCCTGCGGGTCGACGGCAACGACATACTCGCGGTCTATGCGGCGGTGAACTGGGCGGCGGAGCGCGCCCGGTCGAACAAGGGGCCGTGCCTGATTGAATTTTTTACCTATCGCGCCGAGGGGCATTCGACCTCGGACGATCCGTCCGGCTACCGCCCGAGCGCGGAGGCCAAGGCCTGGCCGCTGGGCGATCCGATCGAGCGGCTCAAGGCCCATCTGGTGACGCTCGACCAGTGGGATGATGAGCGCCACGACGCTCTTGGCGAGGACATTGCCGCGCAGGTGCGCGCCGCACAGCGCGAAGCCGAGCTGAAGGGCACGCTGGCGACCTCGAGCATCGATTTCCCGCAGGACGTGCGGACCATGTTCGATGACGTGTACGAGCAGATGCCGTGGCATTTGAAAGAGCAGCGGCAGGCCATGATCGACGAGCTGGAGGCGAAGCGCCAATGGCCGTCATGAACATGATTCAGGCGCTCAACAGCGCCCATAAAGTGATGATGGAGCGCGACCCGGA
>JBDSSR010000043.1:0-4150 GCA_039928675.1 Sphingomicrobium sp.
TTGGAGAAAACGCATGTTTTGCCCGGAATTGGCGCCGCCAAATGGCTCTGCCGAGGTACGGGATTGAGCCGAAAAAGCGCCGTTTCCTGCCGACTTGTTTGGAGCAGAAAAGCAGGTTATTACAACAGCTTGACTGCTTGGCGGAGAGGGTGGGATTCGAACCCACGGTACGGTCGCCCGTACGCCGCATTTCGAGTGCGGTGCTTTCGACCACTCAGCCACCTCTCCGCTTGGGGTCGCAACGGCCGACATCGCTGCCGGCACCGATCGGAGGCGCGCCTCTAGCAGTGCGCTCCCGGGTTGCCTAGATAGGAAGCATGACACCGAAGAGACCGCTCGGCCATTCATCTGCAATAGCCGGCAAGATCGATATACCTGTCGCTCGCTTCGCCATCGGCGAGGTGGTCAGACACAGACTATTCGATTTCCGGGGGGTGATCTTCGACGTCGACCCGGTCTTCGCCAACAGCGAGGAATGGTACGACGCGATTCCCGAGGCATTGCGACCGTCGCGGGAACAGCCTTTCTACCACCTGCTCGCGGAAAACACCGAGAGCAGCTACGTCGCCTACGTCAGCCAGCAGAACCTAGTGTCGGACGACAGCGATGAGCCGATCGACCATCCGGGCATCCCGACGATATTCGATGGCATGGAAGGCGGGCGCTATCAGCTCCGCCCGGAGCATCGCCATTAGCGCCGCAAGAGGCGTCTAGGCAGCAACCCGCTGGCGAAGCTCGCCAAGTTCCCAATAATCGTTGCGGCTGAAAGGAAGCAGCGCACGAACCGCTGCATAGGTGCTCCGACCAAGAGCGCGACGAAGCCCGTCCAGCTCCGCGAAATTGGCGCGGACCTCGCCGCGATCCAGCTCGACGTCGCCCTCGGCCTCCTCGATCAGAGTCTCTTCGGCTTCGACCACCAGACGCGCAAGAATTTCCCAATATCGGCGGACTCGCTTGCCCGCCTCAGGATCGAGCCGCGCGGCCAGCGCAGCGATTCTGCGCCCGGCCTCGCTGTCCGGCCAATTGCCTGCGGCAAGCGACTCGAGCTGGACCTTATGCTCGACATATTCCTTGGCCAGCCAACGCTGCGCCTCCGCGGTGCCGAAGCTGAAAATCCCGATAAGCGCGATCGGCGCAAGCACCATCGCGCCGAGCATTGCGAGCAGCGGCCGATCCGGAAACTGATTGAACGCCGCATGGATTGCGACGGCGATCACATATCCGGGCAAAAACCACAGCAGGTTGAACTGGAAATCCGACGCCGCCTCGCGGGTTTCACGCTCGGACAGTTCGTGGGCGACCGCCGCCAGCACCGCCAGCGTGGTGCCGTGCATCACGGCCGTTCCAAGCCCGCGGACCAGCCATGTCCCGGTGCCGTAATCGGGGTAGATGATGAGGTAGAGGATGTTCTCGGCAACCGAGAATCCAGCACCGATCGCAAACCCCGAAATGACCGCATCGAGCTTGTAACCGATCCGGTTGAGACGAAAGAGGCCGATGATGATGACGGCCTTGATCGCCTCCTCGATCCAGGGAGCCATGAATCGGCTATAATTATTGAAGCCGATCGGAAGGACGTCGATCAGCCGTCCGGATACCGGGTAAGCCGCAATCGCGCCCACCCCGCCAAGCAAAAGCAGAACCAGAATTTCCTTCAAGTTCATTAGCTTGAACGCATCAAGCCAAATGAAAATGGCGAGCATGATGAGAACCGGCACGAGCGCTACGCCCCAATGGACGGAATCGGCCAGAAAATTTGTCATCGAGCTGGTTATAGGATTTTCAGCGAGGCTAGCCATTCCGTTTTGCGGTAATGGCCGTTGTCGAAGCCAGCGGCCGCTCCAATCGATAAAACCATGGGCAGTCGAAGCGCTACTGTGAAGTTGAGGTCGAGCTGGCCCCCGACATCCTGATAGCGGCGGCTGGTGCCGTCTGGCGCCTCGGTGAACATGGCCCCCGCGAACACTGCCGGCCGGATATAGCTGAGATAGAAGGCCGGCGCGCCAAGCTCGGCGAAGCGCAGCGGTGGGAGATTGAACTCGCCAGTGACTTTGGCGAACTTGCGCGCCGAAATCTCGTCGATGTCGAAGCCGGGAAAGCTTTCCATTTCGCGGTAGCGTTTCTCGGGCCGGTCATCGACGTAATTGTTGCGAAAGGCCCCGAAATAATAGGCCGCCAGCGGATTGAGGCGCTGTCCCCAGCCGAGCCCGCCCGACGCATAAAGCCATAGCGAGCTGTTGTTCATCGGCATCGGCACGCCATAGCTCACCCCGCCATAAATTTTTGGAAAAGACAGGCTGGCGTCGACGTCATAATCAAGATCGGCGAGCGCGCGCCATTCGAAGCCCTTTTCATGATCGACCCCGCCCAGCGCCTTGCGCGTGTCGGTATATTTGGCACCCAGCTCAAGCGATCCGACGGTGCTCGGACTAGGCACATTCTGGGCGTTCGGAAGCCGTTCGAGCCCGGTATAGATTGCCGCCGAGCCCCACAGGTCCATTTGCCGGGGGGGGTCGTAAATGCGCGACTTATTGTATCGCACCGAAAGATTGTTGCCGCGCAGGCTGCGCTGGACCGGTCCGAACAGATCGTAGAAGTCGGCCCCGTTATGCTGTGCCCTGATGTCCCAATTCTGATCCTTGAACTGGGCCGTGGCGTGGAACCGATCGCCGGTCGCCATTGTGCCGAACGGCGATACGCTGAAGCTGGCGTTAATCTGCTTGAACTGCATCGGGTCTTCGAAATGGAAGTAATAGCCGGGTGAAACCGCGCCCTTATAGCCTTCGACGATCGGATACATGCCGGCCAGCTTCAACCGCCCGCTCGGACGATATTTGCCGCGATTTGTAATCAGCTCATCAAGCTGGACCTTGGCTGGCGATCCGACCCCCCAGCTCTTGAGCTCGGGGTGTTCGGCGATCACTCGAGTGCCGAGCAAATCTACGGTGCCGAGGTCTTCCTTGACCTCGGGCTTGAAGCGCACGGGGCGAAGCCCCTGACCGCTGTAATCGTAGGCGATGAGCGATCCGTCGGCCTGCGGGATCGGCCGGAAGAAGCCCGTCGTTGCATTGCTGACAGCGTCAAATTTCTGAGTTGCGATGTCGAACCGGAAGACGTTTGAAGCGCCAGTGTAGTAGGACGTGCCGTACATCGACTTGCCATCCGGAGCGAAGACGAACCCTTCCGGTGTCGATGGCGGCAACGACAATCGCGCCACTTCCTCGGGATCGCCGTCGGTGCCGAACGAGTCCGTCTGCCAGACCCGCACCGACTGATCGCCGTTGATTTCGCCGAACGAGGCCGAAATCAGCGCACCGTCGGGAGAGATATCAAGGTCGAACGGGGTCTGGCCGTATTTGAAGGTGTGGATCTGGTTGAAGCTCGAATAGGGCGCAGGAATTTTCACCAGCGTTGCAAACCCGTTCTGGTGGCGGATGCCCCACATTGACTTGTCGGCCGGGTCGATAACGAGGTCGCCGATCCGCGCGTCCTTTTGCAGCTTGCGCTTCTTGCCGGTGTCGACATTGACCGCGATGATGTCGCGAAAGGCGTAGTTATCCTCGGGGTAATAAGCCGTGCGCGCGTCCGGGTCGAATGCCAGGCTGGTAACCCGATAGAGCATCATGCCCTTGATTTCCTGAAGCTTTGTTAGCTTGCCGGATGTCAGGTCGAGCCGGCCGACAAACCCGATTGCACCCGGGTAGCGGAACGCAGCGATCAGGCTGTTGGTCTTGGCGTCGACAAAGCCGCGCGAAATCGAGCCGAGCCCCCGCGGGCTGAGCGGAGTGGCGTCGGTCACCGGATACTTCCGAAGCTTGGCGAGATTGGCTTCCTGGAACTGGTGTTCGTACGCGATCCAGTCGTCCCACACCTTATCGAGCTTGAGCCCGAACACCTGTCGGAAGCGAGCCGCATAAAAACCCTTGCTGCGCTCGGGCCGGCGGAGCCAGTCGACCGCTTTTTCCGGCCCGTATTTCAATGCCAGATAGGAAAAGAAGCGCGTTCCGTAGAGATAGTCGTTGACCCCGACCTGGAAGTCGATCGCAGTGCCTTCGGACTCAAGCCCGAGCGGGGAGAAGAAGCGGTCGTTGTCGCGCACCTTGGCCCGGAACACCATTTCGTCATAGGCACCCTGCCCCCGGCCGAGGCC
>JBDSSR010000044.1:0-4446 GCA_039928675.1 Sphingomicrobium sp.
TCTGGATCGCGGCGTTTCTGCTGGCGCTCGCCGGTCCGATCATTGGCATCTACCTTCGCTATTCGGCGCCGGAGAACAATTCGCAGCTGCTGCTTGGCAGTCGCGCCGGCTTTGCCGTCTCGCTTCAAGATGCAACCACAATCCGCTTCCCGGTCGGCCGCTCTTCGAGCAGTACGGGGATTCGTTCGGGCGACCATATCGTTGCAATTTACGGCCTGCCGCTGCCCGATGTGATGCCGGTGACCGAAGAGGCGCTCGCGGCTCACCAAGACGATCCGGCCTATATTGCGCTCGGCAATCTGCTGTTTGGAACCGACGATGCCGAGGTCCCTCTTTCGGTGCGATCGAACGATGGGGTGGTTCGCGAAATCACCGTGACGACCGGCGAACAGCACATCGACACTGCCTCTAAAGCGCTCGGGATTTCGCCCAAGCTGCTCAATTTCATCGATTTGCTTCACGTTATTTCCTACCCCTTCCTGTTCTGGGCGGCGTGGATCCTGCACCGTCGCAACGGGCGTGAGGCGGTCAGCTCGTTCCTTTCCCTCGCCATCCTCCTGACAATGGGCGCCGAGCAACCATCGGCGACGTTCCTTGCCACCATCGGCGTGTCCCGGGCCGTGAATGTCGCGCTGTTCGACCTTGGCAACGTGCTGGTCCTTGCTGGTATATTGCTGTTCCCCGCCGGACAGCTGTCGTGGCGTCTGGTCGGACTTCTCGCATGCCTGCCGATCCTGATGCTGCTTCACGGCCAGCCTTATGCATTGCTGTTCGTCACATTCATGATCATTGCCGTGCTGAAGCTGCTTCGCTCCTTGCGGCAAACCCCGTCGAGTGATTCGCGAATGCAGATCCGCTGGGCGCTGTTCGGCTTCAGCGGCTATTCTGCACTTCGCGGCCTGTCGATCGCCTGCGACATGCTCAAATGGTCGACCGACAGCTTCGGCCATCAGTTGCTGCTGGAATTTGTTGCCGGGATCGCGCTCGGCATCGGGGTTCTGATGCTTCAGCTCGGCCTTTTGATCGCATTACTCCGATACCGCCTTTACGACGCCGAGGCGATCATCAGCAAAACGGTCAGCGTGGCGCTGATTACGCTTTTGCTCGGTGCCGGGTTCGGCGGGATCATGGAAGGCATCATCACCCAGATGCAGAACATCTATCCCAACAGCCAGACGCCCGCGGCAATGGTCGGCGCGACGCTTGCCATCATGTTCATCGAGCCGTTGCGCAGGAGAGTCGAAAGCTGGACCGATCGCAAGTTCCAGAAAAGCCTGTTCATCCTTCGCGACGATCTTCCCGAAAGCATCAAGGAGCTCCGCGAGACGGCGTCGCTCGATGAATTGCTGTCGGAAACTCTGGAGCGAATCCAGGCCGGAGTTCGAGCGGTCCGAAGTGCGCTCGTGCTCGACGGCCGAATAACCGAAACGCGGAACATCGGCGTTGCCGAAGCGACCTCATGGCGAGCGATGAACCAGGGATTCTCGGGCGACTTGTGCGATCCCAAGGACCGGGTGTTCCCGATCCGCGTGCCGCTCGTGCCGAGTTCCGACAAGGACGAAGAGCCGATGGGCTATGTTCTGGTTGGCCCCCGCCCCGACGGTTCCATCCCCAGCCGCGAAGAGCAAAAAGCGCTGGCCGGCGTGTCGGAAACGATCGCCCGAGCAATCCGGACCGTGATCAAGCGCGAAGAACGCGAACGGGAAGTTTCGGACAGCATGGCCGCGACCAATGCGCGGATCGACCGGCTCGAATCCTTGCTCGGCACCGGGGCTCCGCGCAAGCGCTCGCCTGGCACCGCCTGACCCGTCAACCGAAGCTAGATTGACCCCTACCCCAGACAAGCATATTTCACGCGCACGCGACGGCGGGATCCGACTCGGCTGCGGCGACAGGCTGCGGCGAGGGGCAATTAGGATCAGCGGTCCGCAAAGGAGCTTCTCAATGCGAGCAAACCTGATCCTATGGGGTGCAGCCCTTGCCGTTGCAGTCGGCCCTGCGGCCGGCCTTGCCAACGTCGTCGTCGTCAAGTCGATCGGCCCGTCGGCCAAGGTCTATCCGCCCGGGAAGACGCTGCCCGAATCCGCGAAAATCAGCCTCAAGGGCGGCGACGTCATCACCATTCTGGGGCCGGGTACGGCCAAGACCCTTCGTGGCCCGGGCAATTTCGATGCAAAGCAGGTCACGCTTGCGTCCGCAGCCGGACAGCGTGGCCGGTTCGGAGCGCTTCGCGCAGCCGAAGTCGCGCACAATCCGAGTGTGTGGGACGTCGATGCCAGCCAAAGCGGCAAGGTTTGCGTGTCGAGGGGCTCGAAGCTGGCGCTTTGGCGCCCGGACACCGAGGCCGAATCCACGATCAGCATCCGCGGCAGCGACGGCAGGAGCGAGACGCTGAGCTGGCCGACCGGTGAGGCGCTTGCCGCCTGGCCGGCAACGCTTCCGATCACTGACAATGCCGCTTACGAAGTCACTTGGGCCGACACCGGCGAAAAGAGCAAACTCGACATTGTCACCATGAACGGAACGCCGGCCGACGTGGTCGGAGCGGCCGAGGTGCTGATCCAGAACGGTTGCCAACGTCAGCTGGACCTTCTGGTCGAAAGCGCAAGCAAAACTCGCTAGTCCGTCAAGCGACGATTCCATCGGCCTTGAGCCGCTCGATCTCGGGCGGTTCGAGGCCGATTATCGTCAGAACTTCCGAACTGTGCTGGCCAAGGCCGGGCGGCGGCAATTCTGAATCGGCGCGCTCGCCATCGAGCCGCACAGGCGATCCGACCAGCGGGACCCCGGCGATGGCCCGGACCATCCCCCGATGCTGCGCCTGAACGTCGCCAAGCGCCTGGATGATGGTGTTGATCGGGCCCGCCGGAATTCCGGCGACTTCCAGCTTTTCGAACCATTCTGCCGCGCTTGCAGTGGCGATCGCGGAGCCCAGCAGCTCGACCAGTTGAGCACGGTTGGCGACTCGTGCGCCGTTGGTTGCGAAGCGTTCGTCCACCGCCCATTCGCGATGGCCGCACAGTTCGGCAAGCCGGCCAAACTGGCGGTCGTTGCCAATGGCGATGATAATCGGCTGGTCGGCGGCCTGAAACGGCTGGTAGGGCACGATATTGGGGTGGGTGTTGCCCTGCCGCGGTGGGTCTTGGCCCGAAATCAGCGCGCTTGACGCCTGGTTAGCAAGCATTGCCAGCTGGGTATCGAACAGCGCCATGTCGATATGCGCGCCCTGCCCGCTCTTTTCACGGCGGTACAGCGCGGCAAGGATCGCGACCGCCGTATACATTCCGGTGAACAGATCGACGACCGCTACCCCGACCCGCATCGGCCCGCCACCGGCAACGCCGTCGGGCAGGCCGGTGACGCTCATCAGCCCGCCCATGCCTTGGATGATATAGTCGTAGCCCGCGCGCTCGGCGTAAGGCCCGTCCTGGCCAAAGCCGGTGATCGAGGCATGGATCAGGCGCCGATTGGACGCGCGGAGCGAGGCCGCGTCGAGCCCGAATTTGGCAAGCCCACCAACCTTGAAGTTTTCGACCACGATATCGGCCCTGCCGGCCAGCTTTCGAACCAGCTCGGCGCCTTGCGGCCGCGCAAAGTCGATTGCCGCCGATTTCTTGCCGCGGTTGCAGCTGAGGAAATAGGCTGCGACCCGGTCGTCCCCTTCTCCCGAATTCCAATGATGCCAGGGCGGTCCCCAATGACGCGTGTCGTCCCCTGACCCCGGTCGCTCGATCTTGATCACCTCTGCCCCCAGATCGGCGAGCAACTGGGTGCACCACGGGCCCGCCAGCACCCGGCTGAGGTCGAGGACCGTAATCCCGTCCAGCGGTTTCACCGGCGGCGCTTCCAGAAACGGCGATCAGACAGCAGCGCATGAGCTGCATTATGGCCTGGTGCGCCGGTCACTCCGCCGCCCGGGTGAGCGCCCGAGCCGCACAGATACAGCCCCTTCAGAGGAAGGCGATAATCGGCCGCGCCGACCATCGGCCGGGCGCTGAACAATTGGTCGAGACTCATCTTGCCGTGGAAAATATCGCCGCCGATCAGACCGAACCGGCGTTCAAGGTCGAGCGGCGAATGAATCTGTCGGCCGATTACCGATTCGGCAAACCCCGGCGCGTGCCCCTCGACCGTTGCAATGACATGGTCTGCCGCCGTTTCGCGTTCCCCAACGTTTTGGCCATCAGTGCCCCAGCTTCGCCCCGGACCGAGGTCGTAGCGGAAATGCTGGCAGAACAGACTTGCGACATGCTTGGCGCGAGGCGCCAAGGTCGAATCCAGCGTCGAGGGGATGAGCATTTCGATGATTGGCTGCTTCGACCAGCCGTCAACTTCCGCGTCGAGCCAGGCGCGATGCATGTAATCGAGGCTCGGCGCCATGATAATGCCGGCCGTCAGATGATTGCCCCTTTTGGGCAAGACCGTGAACCTGGGGAGTTCGGATAG
>JBDSSR010000045.1:0-7226 GCA_039928675.1 Sphingomicrobium sp.
CGTGACGGCAGCGGCGAAATTCTTCCCGACCGCGGCATCGGCAAGGTGTTCGTCCGCGGCGACAGCGTCATGTCGGGCTATTTCCGCGATCCTCAATCAACCGAGGCCTGCCTTGCCAATGGCTGGCTCGATACCGGCGACATGGGCTATATGTCGGGCGGCTACGTCTTCATCGTCGGCCGCGCCAAAGACATGATCATCATCAACGGCCGCAACCACTGGCCGCAGGATATCGAATGGGCGGTCGAGCAGCTTCCCGGGTTCAAGTCGGGCGACAGCGCGGCCTTCGCAATCACCGGTCCATCGGGCGAGGAAACTCCCGCCGTGCTGGTTCATTGCCGGGTCTCTGACAACACGGAGCGAGGCCGGCTTCGCGACGAAATCCGCGAGCGAGTCCGGGCGATCACCGGGATCACTCCGGTGGTCGAACTGGTCCCGCCGCGCACCCTTCCGCGCACCAGCTCGGGCAAATTGTCGCGAACCAAGGCGCGCAATCTCTACCTGTCGGGCGAAATCATCCCCTACGACATCGCGGCCTAAGCCCTTCGTCATCCCGGCCCTGAGCCGGGACCCGCCTTGTTCTTCCCTTTTGAGATTGGCCCGCTCCGAGGGGCTCGAACCCCCAACCTTCGGGTTCGAAGCCCGACGCTCTATCCAGTTGAGCTAGGAGCGGCCTTTATCAACGCCGCATTACCGCTTTTGACCCGCCGCGCACAATCACCGCTTAGCCGCGCGACGCGCCGCTCGGAAGCATCCGTATGAGCACCCGGTCCTTGAGCCCATAATGGTGGTACAGCGCGGCCAGTGCGTGGCCGGTGGCAAGGACGATGATCGCCCAGCCGACATAATTGTGGATGTCTTCGAGCTGGTGGGCGAGCTTCTGCCCCGCCCCGGTGAACGGCGAGGCGATCTGCAGGCCAAAAAAGCTCATCGCCTCATTGCCTTCCCAGCGCGACAGGAACCCAAGCACCGCTTCGCTCGCAAGCAGCGCATAGAGCAGGCCCTGGACCGTTCGCGACGCCAACCGGACGAGGCCCGTTTCAAGCGAACTGACGCTGTGGCGAAACCCGAACCGCCACGCCAGCCGCGCAACGATGACCGCGGTCAGGATAATCCCGAACGACATGTGCGTGACGACCATCAGATGGCGTGTCGGCCGCGGGAACCAGCCCCACGTCTGGCCGAGCGCGAACTGAGTGACGACCAACACCGCGGTCGCCCAGTGAAGCCACACCGCCACATTGTCGTAGCGACTGCCATCATCGGCGGCGGCAATTCGCGTCGCGGTGTCGAGATTATTGTCGGCCGCCATTTAAAAAATTCTCCTCGAGCGGACCCTCGCCGCAACCGAGTTGCGCCCATACCGGCCTGCCGGTGCCGCACAAGGCTGGACGCACCCGGCCAGCACATTTGCATCCGCAAGCGCCAACGCTGCGTAGCTTGCGGGTATTCATCACATAACCGGAGTTCCCACATGAAAATTCTCGCAATCGCGCTTGCCGGTACGGCCGCGCTCACCGTTTCAGGCTGCATGACCAACGGCATGGCAATGGCCCCAGCCGGCATCGCCTACGTCGGCGGAGCAGCAATGTATCCGACCCAGAACATCGTCCAGAACGCGGTCAATTCGCCGATCCACACCACGCTCGTCGCCGCGGTCAAGGCCGCCGGCCTGGTCGACACGCTGTCCGGCCCCGGCCCGTTCACGGTGTTCGCACCGACCAATGATGCCTTTGCAAAGCTTCCCGCCGGCACCGTCGACACGCTCGTCATGCCTGCCAACAAGGCGACGCTGACCAACATCCTTACCTATCATGTTGTCCCCGGCCGAGTGACCGCGGCCGATCTGATGGCGATGATCCGCGCCGGCAACGGCCGGGCCACGCTGACCACCGTCCAGGGCGAGCCGCTGTATGCCTCGATGGCTGGCCAGACGATCATGCTGACCGACGCCAAGGGCGGCATGGCCCACGTCACGCAGGGCAATGTCATGCAGTCCAACGGCGTCATCCACGTCGTCGATTCGGTGCTGATGCCGTAACTTCAGGTTCGATTTGACGAGCGGTCGTTTGCTCTCCTGTTTGCGGCCGCTCGTCATCTCCCTTTCGCGCTCCTGCTCCCCGTGGCAAAGAGCGCGAAAGGGAGATTTTCAATTCCCATGAGCAATTGTTTTCGCAGGTTCTGCCGTGCCGCGGCGATCGCCGCATTGGCGGTTTCAGCGCCGCTGACCGCGCAAGCGCAGCTCCAGCCGGCGGTTCAGCCCGGCGGTGACATCCCGACCAAATTCCACGCCGTGCAGGTCCCGCCGATCCCCAAGGGCGGCGACATTCCCGCCAAATTCTCGGCGCCGCGAGCAAGCTTCGAATATGAGCGGCGCGAAGTCATGATCCCGATGCGCGACGGAGTGAAGCTCTACACCGTGCTCATCCTCCCCAAAGGCGCGCGCGGCGCTCCGATCATGCTCGATCGAACGCCCTATTCGGCGAACTCGGCGACCAGCCGCGGCTCAGGCCCATTGCCCGAAAATATCCTTTCGCCCTTGTCGTCGGAACTGGTCCGGGCCGGCTACATCGTCGCGTTCGAGGACGTTCGCGGCAAATATGGGTCGCAGGGCGACTACGTCATGAACCGCCCGCTGCGCGGTCCGCTCAACGCCACCACGGTCGACCATTCGACCGACGCTTATGACACCATCGACTGGCTGGTGAAGCACGTCCCGCAAAGCAACGGCAAGGTCGGCACCATCGGCACCAGCTACGATGGCTTCACCACTCTCATGAGCCTCATCAATCCGCACCCGGCGCTGAAGGCCGCGGTCCCGATCAATCCCATGGTCGACGTGTGGAAGGGCGACGACTGGTTCCACAACGGCGCCTTTCGGCAGGAGATGATCAGCTACATCTACGGCCAGACCGCGACGCGGAAGTCGGACGAGGACTGGTTCAGCACGGTTCGCGACGATTATGACGCCTTTCTCGGCTACGGTTCGGCCGGGGCTTATGCCGACGCCATGGGGATGGAACAGCTGCCGTTCTGGAAGCGGCTTAGCCAACACCCCGCCTATGACGAATATTGGAGCGACCAGGCGGTCGACCGGCTCCTTGCCCGCGCCCCGCTGACCGTCCCCACGCTGCTGGTTGGAAGCGAATGGGACCAGGAGGATATTTACGGCGCGCCGGCCGCCTTCAACGCGCTCAAAACCAGCGACAATGGCAACGCCCATCTGGTGCTTGGGCCGTGGCACCATGGCCAGGTCAACAGCGTTGCAATGGCATTGGGGCCCCTCGATTGGGGCACCGACACCGCCCGCTGGTTCCGCCAGTCCCTGCTGCTTCCGTTCCTCAACGAGCATCTCAAGGGCGGACCGCCAGCAGACATTGCGCGGGTCACCGCGTTTGCGGGCGGGACCAACCAGTGGCAGCGACTGGCCGACTGGCCGCAAGCCTGCGCAAGCGGCTGCCCCGCGGGCCTCACTCCGCTCTATCTCTTGCCCGCCGACAAGCTCGGCTGGACCGCTCCCCCCGCAACCGCCACCGCAACCTATACCTCCGACCCGGCCAAGCCGGTGACCTACCGCGCCCGGCCCAATCTTTCGCCGTGGGCGACCGGATCGACGTGGCGCACGTGGTTGGTCGACGACCAGCGTTTCGCCTCCGCCCGGCCCGATGTCCTCGCTTATTCGGGCGAGCCGCTGACCCAGCCACTCAAGCTTTCAGGCACCCCGCTGGTCCACCTCGTCGCTTCGACCAGCGGCACCGACAGCGACTGGGTGGTGAAATTGATCGACGTCTATCCCGATCAATATCCGCAAAAGCCCGAGCTTGGCGGATATGAGCTTGCAATCGCGATGGACGTCATGCGCGGCCGCTATCATTCCGACCCCGCCCACCCTTCGCCGCTTCCCGCCAACCAGCCGGTGACCTATGAATTCGCGCTTCCTTCGGTCGATTATGTGGTCGAGCCCGGGCACCGTTTGATGGTCCAGGTCCAGTCGAGCTGGTTCCCGCTATACGACCGCAACCCGCAGACCTTCGTCCCCAACATCTTCTACGCCAAACCGGCGGACTACCGCGCCGCGACTCAAAAGATATTCGGCGGCCCGACCGGGAGCTGGGTAGGACTACCAGTGGTCAAGTGAACTGGCAGTGGTAGAGGCGTCGCGAACAGTCCCTGGCACCAATGCGGCGTCGGGCTAACCCCGCCCTTTTATCCCATCTTGCGCCCCTTAGCGGCGCGTGCGAAATGTCCAACCGCTGTTCACCCCTGAATGCCCGACCGTTGTAACGACGCGGCCTTTCTGAAAGCATTCAGACATGAGCGAACGTAGCTACACCTTCCGAACGATCGAGCATTGCGACATGTGTCGCGCGACCGACTTCAAAATGCTCGGAATGCGGCTGAACGCGACGCAGGGGCTCAGGCCAAAATCCGTATCGGGAATCGGCATCTCAGTGAAGGAATGCCGGGCCTGCGGCCTGATCTTCCCTGACCCGCAGCCGATCCCGGCCAGCATCCAGGATCACTACGGTGTTCCGCCAGAGGAATACTGGCACGACTTCGACTTCGAAGAGGATCCGACCTATATGGCGGAGGAGATCGCCGCGGCGAAACGCCTGCTGGGCTTCAGGCAAGGCATGCGCGCGCTCGACATCGGCGTCGGTCTTGGGCACATGATGCGCGCTATGGAGCGAGCAGGCTTCGAGGCGCAGGGCATCGAGCCCTCCGCATCGTTCCACGCCAGGCTCGACCAGACGAAGGTCCAGCTCGCCACGGCCGAAGACGCCGAGTTCCTGCCCAACAGCTTCGACTTCATCACCTTCGGCGCGGTGCTCGAACATCTGTACAGCCCTTCGCTAGCGATCGAACGGGCCCTGGTGTGGCTGAAGCCCGGCGGGGTCATCCACGTTCATGTGCCGTCGTCGAAGCATCTCATCGCGAAGCTCATCAACCTCTTCTACCGGCTCCGCGGGACAAATTACATCACGCACCTGAGCCCGATGCACCTGCCCTATCATTTGTACGAGTTCGACGTGGAGTCCTTCCGCAGGAACGGTCGGCTTCTCGGCTATGAAGTCGCGCAGGTTGATCACGAGGTTTGCGTGGTCAGCCATGTGCCAGCGCCGTTGGTGCCCGCCTTTCGGCTCTACATGGACCGGACAGGCAAGGGGATGATGTTCACGGCCTACCTTCGGAAGGTCGCCTAGACAGACTCAGCCGCTTTCGCCGCGTCGCTTGGTTTGATCCGCTTTTCGGCGAGGCTGGCAGGGGCAGGGGGACTCGAACCCACGACCCTCGGTTTTGGAGACCGATGCTCTACCAACTGAGCTATACCCCTAGGCCGCTGCGCGACGTAGCCAGCCGGACGCCCGTCCGCAACCTTGAACACCGAGCCGCGCCCCGCTAGATGACGTTCAGCCCCGCCGACCGATCCGGTCCGCGGGGCGCTTCTTTATTCGCAAAAGAGAGCATCAGTGGCCAAGACTTCCCCCGGCGAATTCATCCGTCAGGTCCGCTCGGAGACCGCCAAGGTCCACTGGCCGTCGCGGCGGGAGACCGTTGCAACCGCGATCATGGTCCTCATCATGACCAGCCTGCTGGCGATCTTCTTCTTCGCCGTCGACGCCTTCTTCTCGACTCTCGTCAAGTTCCTCCTCGGCTTCATCGCCCGCTAATCTCTCTCAAGGTTTCAGACATGTCCCGCTGGTACATCATCCACGCTTATTCCGGTTTCGAAAACAAGGTCCGCGACTCGGTCCTGAGCGAGGCCAAGCGCCTCGGCCTGACCACCCTGGTCGACCAGATCGAAGTCCCGACCGAAACCATTACCGAGATCAAGCGCGGCAAGAAGGTCCAGACCGAGCGCAAGTTCATGCCGGGCTATGTCCTTGCCAAGCTCGAACTCAACGATGACGTCTACCACCTCGTCAAGAACACCCCCAAGGTCACCGGCTTCCTTGGCCCCAACGGCAAGCCCCAGCCAATCCCCGACGCGCAGGCCGCGCGGATGCTGTCGAGCGAGCGCGAAGCCGCCCATTCGCCCAAGCAGAAGATCCAGGTCGATTACGAGATCGGCGACAGCGTCAAGGTTCTCGACGGCCCCTTCGCGACCTTCAACGGCACCGTCGAGGAGCTCGATTTCGACCGCAGCCGGGTCAAGGTCAGCGTCTCGATCTTCGGCCGCGCAACCCCGGTCGAGCTTGAGTTTGAGCAGGTTGAACGATCGAAATAACGCCGAGCAGAAGGCGCAAATCGCAAAGCGATTTTCGACTTCTGTCGAAGAGCGTTATCGATCCGGCCGACAGGTCGCGAAGCGAGCCTGATCGACGTCACGAATTTACTTCGTGACGGCCTACTTTTCTTCTAGCCTCGTTCCATGGCCAGTGGAGAAAAGTTCGAACGCCACCGCCAGCCGTGGCGCACCGACGAAATCCAGAAGCTCCACCAATTCGCCACCAAGGGCATGAGCGTCCGAGCCATCGCCAAGGCCCTCACCCGAAGCGAAGAATCGGTCCGCGACCGCGCCAAATCCGACAAGCTGACGATTGCGAAAATGCGCTAGGCGAGCGGCAGCTCGATCTCTTTCATGATCCGGTCGGTCTCAACGAGGATTTTGACGATCCGCTGATAGTGCGTGATGTCATCGAAGCTCAATGACCGCCTGCGCCGGTCCTTGAGCCATTTCTGCGCTGGCTGATAACCTCCGATGTGAAAACCCCAGGCGATCTCGGGGACACCGTCGAAGTGCTGATCCGCATTGATCATCACCCGGCCCGCCCGCCCCCTCGCCCCGGCGGGGAGAGGGTTGGGGTGAGGGGGATCGAGGGTTTCGAACTTCGGAAAGCCACTCGCCACCACATTATCGCCGTCACCGCCCTCGTCATTCCCGCGAAAGCGGGAATCCCGCGCCGCCCTTCCCTTATTGTCACCCGCTCGGCAGGACCTTTTCTGAACGGTTCCCGCACACTGGATCAAGGGTCAGATGAGGCTGCCCTGCTTGTCCTCGTCGCCGCGCGCCGAGGCCGCCTTGACCGCATCGGCGCGAGCCATCGGCAGGTCGAGCCGGCGGCTGGTCGGCGCGAACAGTTCGGCGACCGTAATCACTTGCAACCGGTCGTCCTCGCGGTTGAGCAGCGGATGCTTGTATTTGCCCGCAGCGGCCATCTCGTCGCGCATCGGTTTGGTCGGCAGCGCGGTGCAGATCAGGAACCCGAACTCGGCCTTCTCAC
>JBDSSR010000046.1:0-12876 GCA_039928675.1 Sphingomicrobium sp.
TGGGTCGAAAGCTGCCATTGGCTTTTGCCCGCTGGATTGCTTCGCATCGCTCGCAATGACGGAGTGTTGGCCCTAAATCCCTTCCGGTGAGCAAGGCCGACCGACCCGACCAGCCCGGCGCCGCCGAGCGCTTCAACGAGGATCAGGCGACCTATGCCGTTCGCGGCGAGGGGTTGCCCGATCTTGATCTGGGCGTGGCGGCCATTCGCGAGGTGTGGAAAACGCTTCCGGCGCGGCCCGGGGTTTACCGGATGCAGGATGGGCGCGGCGACGTGCTGTACGTCGGCAAGGCGCGGGCGCTGAAAAGCCGGGTGAGCAATTATACGCAGGTGACTCGGCTTCCAAAGCGGCTTCAGCGGATGGTGGCGCAGACGCGAAGCATGACCATCGTCACCACCCAGACCGAGGCCGAGGCGCTGCTGTTGGAAGCGCAGCTGATCAAGCGCTTCCGCCCTGCCTACAACGTGCTTCTGAGGGACGACAAAAGCTTCCCCTTCATCCTGCTGCGCGAGGACAGCGACTTCCCGCGCGTGCAGAAACATCGCGGTGCACGGCGCATCAAGGGCCAATATTACGGGCCGTTCGCAAGCGCCGGATCGGTCACCCGGACCCTCAATGCGCTGCAGAAGCTGTTTTTATTGCGCAGCTGTTCGGACAGCTTCTTCGCAAACCGCTCGCGGCCGTGCCTGCTGTACCAGATCAAGCGCTGTTCGGCGCCGTGCGTCGGGCGGATCAGCACCGACGACTATGGCGCGCTGGTCGGGGAGGCCAAGGAGTTCCTCGCGGGCAAATCGACCGGGGTCCAGTCGCGGCTGTCGCAATCGATGGCGATCGCCGCCGACAAGCAGGATTATGAGCTTGCCGCGGTGTACCGCGACCGGCTCCGCGCGCTGACTTATATTCAGGGTAGCCAGACGGTCCATGCCGAGGGGCTTGGCGATGCCGACATCTTCGCCTTGGCGTGCAAGGGCGGGGCGGTGTCGATTCAGGCGTTCTTCATTCGCGGCGGGCAGAATTGGGGGCATCGGGCGTTTTTCCCGGCGCATACCAACGACGTGCCCGAAGCCGAGGTGATGGCGAGCTTCCTCGTCCAATTCTATGAGGATCTGCCGCCGCCGCGACGGATTTTGATCGACCGCGAGCTTCCCGACCGGGCGTTGATCGAGGAGGCGCTTGCAGTGCGCGCCGAGCATAAGGTCGCGATCGAGCAGCCGCAACGCGGCGCCCGCCGGCGCTTGCTCGACCAGGCCAGCCGCAACGCCGAGGAAGCGCTCGACCGGCGGCTTGCAGAGACAACGACGCAGGCGAAATTGCTACGCGAGCTGGCCGAATTGTTCGAGCTTGCCGACGTGCCCAAGCGGATCGAAGTTTATGACAACAGCCACATCATGGGCACCAATGCGACCGGGGCGATGATCGTTGCCGGGCCCGAGGGCTTCCGCAAGAACAGCTATCGCAAGTTCAACATCAAGCGGCCCGAGACTGCGCCGGGCGACGATTTCGGAATGATGCGCGAAGTGCTCGAACGGCGCTTCGCGCGGCTGGAAAAGGACGACCCCGACCGGGCCAGCGGCGAATGGCCCGACCTGGTGCTGGTCGATGGCGGCAAGGGCCAGCTGTCGGCGGTGTGCGAAGTGATGGAAAATGCCGGAGTCCATGATGTGCCGGTGGTCGGGGTTGCCAAGGGACCGCATCACGGCCGCGAGGGACGCGAAGTCTTCCATTTGCCCGGCGGACGCGAGATCACGCTTCCGCCCAACTCCGCGCTGCTGTTCTACCTCCAGCGGCTGCGCGACGAGGCCCACCGTTTCGCCATCGGCACGCACCGGGCGAAGCGCGCCAAAAGCCTGACGACGTCGACTCTCGACGAGGTTCCGGGCATCGGCCCGAGCCGCAAGCGCGCGCTGTTGATGCATTTTGGAACTGCCCGGGCGGTGAAGGGCGCGGCGCTTGAGGATCTCGAAAAGGCGCCGGGGATCAGCAAGGCGATGGCGCGCCATCTCCACGATTATTTCCACCCGCGTGGATGAGGCCGACCGGTTGAGATCCGAAACCGAAGCCATTGTCTGCGCGCTTCGTGGCCATGGCGAGCATGGCGGGATCGTGCGCCTGATGACTCCCGGCGATGGCCTCATCGCAGCCTATGTGCGCGGCGCTCGCGGGCGGCAGATGCGCCCGGTGCTGATGGCCGGCAATGTCGTCCAGGTGGAGCTTAGCGCGCGGAGCGAAAGCCAGCTTCCCCAGGCCGTCGTCGAACTGCTTCACAGCCGCGGGCCGCTGCTTTCCGAGCCGCTTCCGGCCGCAGCGATCGACTGGGCGACCGTGCTCATCGCAACCGCGCTTCCAGAGGGTCAGCCCTATCCGCGGCTTTATCAGGCGCTTGGCGGGCTGCTCGACGCGGTCGAGGCCGCCCCTTCAGCGAGCGGGTGGGGAGCAGCGTTGGTCCGGTTCGAACTGCTGCTGCTGGCCGAGCTCGGCTTCGGACTCGACCTCGACCGCTGCGCCGTGACCGGGGGCGCCGACGATCTGGTTGCGGTCAGTCCGCGCTCGGGCCGGGCAGTCAGCGCGGCGGAGGCCGAGCCTTTTTCGGGCCGGCTGTTTCCACTCCCGCGGTTCGTTCGCAGCGGCGGGCCTGCCAACTGGACCGAAATTGCCCTCGGCCTCGACCTGACCGGTCATTTTCTCGAGCGCGACGTGCTCACCGACCGCGCCCGCCCGGTCAGCGAAGCGCGGCACCGCCTCGTCGAGCGGTTGCGTCGTGCGGGCGGACTCGCTTAGGGCCGAGAAGTGACCACCGACACTCTTGCAATGCTGTTCGCCAACGTCGCCGTGACTCGAGGCATTGCCGTGCGGGTCGCCGTGAGTTTCCTTGCCGAGCAGTCGGACCCGGCCTCGCTGCGCTGGTTCTGGTCCTATCACGTGCGCATCGAGAACGGGTCGGAGCGGTCGGTGCAGTTGCTTTCGCGACGCTGGGCGATCGTCGACGGACGCGGGGCGCTCCATGAGGTACTTGGCGAGGGCGTGGTCGGTGAAATGCCGCTGATCGCACCGGGCGCCAGCTTTGATTATGTGTCCGGCTGTCCGCTCGACACACCGGGCGGAGTGATGAGCGGAAGCTATCGCATGGTCGATGAGGACGGCAGCGCGTTCGACGTCGAAATCCCGCGCTTCCAGCTCCTCAGCACCTGATCGCGGGCAAGATGCGCCGGACGGTCGTCATCGCGGCGAACAGCGCGTGGAACATCGCCAATTTCCGCGACGGATTGATCCGCGGGCTGCGCGAGGCCGGGTGGGATCCGGTTGCAGTTGCTCCCCGCGACGACGTTGGTTCGGCCCGGCTGGAGGCGCTGGGGATCGCGCACGAAGCGATCGGGATGGCGCGGTCGGGGATGAACCCGGCGGCCGATTTGCGCCTTTTGTGGGCCTATCGAACGCTTCTTGCCCGGCTCGGCCCGGTTGCTTTTCTCGGCTTCACCATCAAGCCCAACATCTATGGATCGCTGGCTGCGTCTGCCCTCGGTATCCCGGCCATTCCCAACGTCAGCGGACTGGGCACAGCCTTCATCCGCAAGGGACTGCTCCAGTTCGTCGTCAGCCGGCTCTACCGCCGAGCATTCCGGGCGGTGCCGCTGGTGTTTTTCCAGAACCCCGACGATCGCGATCTGTTCGTTGCCCGCCGAATCGTCGAGGCTGACCGCACTGCGTTGCTGCCCGGATCGGGCGTCGATCTCGAGCGGTTCGAGCAATCCGACCAGCCCGACGGTCCGCCGGTCTTTCTGCTGGTCGGACGGATGCTTCGCGACAAGGGCGTGGTCGAATTCGTCGAAGCGGCGCGTGGGCTTGCACCGCAGCTGCCCGGTGCAAGATTCCAGCTGCTCGGCGAGATCGACCAGGCTAACCGTACCGCGATCTCAAGGAGCGACATCGATCGCTGGGTTGATGAAGGGGTGGTCGAATATCTTGGCACGAGCGACGACGTGCGGCCGTTCCTGAAGCGCGCAAGCGCGGTCGTGCTGCCGTCCTATCGCGAGGGCCTGCCGCGCTCGCTTCTCGAAGCTGCCGCGACCGGACGACCGCTGATCGCGACCGACGTGCCGGGCTGCCGGGAGATCGTCGAAGAAGGAGTCAACGGTTATCTGTGCGCTGCCGGGGATGCCGAGTCGCTTGCCGCCGCAATCGCGCGCTTCGCCACCTTGCCGCCGAAAACCCGAGCGTCGATGGGCAATGCCTCCCGCAAAAAGGTTCAGGAACGGTTTAGCGAGCAGTTCGTATTTCGAGCGTATGTCGCCGCGCTTGATCGCCTGGCGGGCACATCGGACTAAGGACATCATGCTGAATTTCGCGCCCGTACGAGACGTTGGACCGGCCGGTGCGCGCGGATTGCGCGCCTATGCCATCGGCGACATCCACGGCCGTCTCGACTTGCTCGATCAGCTCCTTGAAGCGATCGAGAAGGATCTGGCGCGGCGGCCCGTCCGCCGGGTCATGCTGGTCTTTGTTGGCGACCTGATCGACCGCGGACCGGCCTCGGCCCAAGTGGTGGAGCGGCTTCGCACCTACCGTCATCGTCACGTGCGGACGGTATTTCTGCTCGGAAATCACGAGGAAGTGCTTCTTCGGATCCTGGGTGGAAATACCGAGCTGATCACCAAATGGCGCACCTTTGGAGGCGCCGAGTGCCTTCAGAGTTACGGCGTCAATCCGCGCGACTTTGCAGCGCTCGATGAGGCAGGGCAGCTCGCCGCGGTGCGCTCGGCGGTGCCCAGCAGCCATGTCGAGTTTCTTGAAAGCTTCGTCGATACCTGTCGCTTTGGGGACTATTTGTTCGTTCACGCCGGGATTCGCCCCGGAGTCGACCTCGACCAGCAGCGCCAGTCCGACCTGCGCTGGATCCGCGAGCCATTCCTGCTGGACGATACCGACCACGGCTTCGTCGTCGTCCATGGGCATACCATCACGACCGGGATCGAGGAGCGCCCGAATCGCATCGGAATCGACACTGGCGCCTATCGCAGCGGGGTGTTGACGGCGCTTGCCATCGAAGGATCGAAGCGCTGGCACGTCGATACCGGACCATCTTCGCGCCCGACGGAAGTCCCAGAGCGTTGATTTGGGACAGTTTCCAGATTAGGCGTGCACAATTGCCGTCAATCCAATAGTGGACCGCGCGTATTCGCGCGAGGAGTGAACGTGTCTTCAGGTCAGTTTCAATACTATCGTTTGTTGACTGCGGTCGCCACCGGAGCGGTTTTGCTTGGCGGTTGCGCGGACAAGCCTGGCGGAGTGATTCCCTATAATCGCGCACTTGCGGGGCCGGACAAGCCGGCGATCGTCGCGCTTGCGTCCGATTACAAAATCCATCCGATGGACAAGCTGACGATCAAGGTCTTCAAGTCGCAGGACCTGAGTGGCGACTATGATGTCGACCTTACCGGGAAGATTTCGATGCCGCTGGTCGGCGAGGTCACTGCGATCAACCTTACAACCGCGGAACTTGACGATCGACTGACCGACGTTCTCGGCGTCAAATATCTCGAGCATCCCGACGTTGCGGTCGCGATCAAGCAGTCGACCTCGCAGGTCGTTACGGTCGACGGAGCGGTCAAGGAGTCGGGTTCGTTCCCGGTCTCGGGTACACAGACGCTGGTCCAGACCGTCGCCATGGCCAAGGGTACGACCGAAGACGCCAATGCTCACCGGGTAGCGGTGTTCCGAACGATCGGCGGCGAACGCCAGGCCGCCGCCTTCGACCTGGTTGCGATTCGCCGGGGCGAGGCCAAGGACCCGCAGATTTTTCCCGGCGACATCGTCGTTGTCGACGGCTCTTCGGTGAAGGCAACGCAAAAGCAGTTATTCCAGACGATTCCGCTGATCTCTCTCTTCACCCGGTTTTAGCGTGCCGGCTAACAACATCTCCAAACAGGGCGTCGACGCGTGAACACCAGCATTTCCGTTCCGAACCAGGGGCCGTGGCCGATCGGGCCCTATTCACCGGACGCGGCGGCGACGCTTGGCAAGGGCCAGCGCAGCTATTCGGCGAGCAATATTCTCGATTTTCCGACGCTTCTGCGAATCGTCCATCAGTGGCGTTGGCTGGTGCTCGGCGCGGTCATTCTGGGTCTTGCCGGCGCAATCCTGTCGACCCTGATGACGACTCCCGTCTACCGGGCTAACGCCATTCTGGAAGCCAATCCGCCTTCGGTCGCAGTGAGCGACGAACAATCTCGCGAAATGACGCAATCGAGTTCCAACTCGATGGACTTCATCGCCACTCAGGTCGGTTTGCTTCAGAGCCGGGCGGTCGCTGAGCGCACGGCCCAGGAATTGAACCTTGCAAACAACCCGGACGTAATCCCCCAGACGGGCGATGCCTCGGCCCGGCTCCGCCGAGCGACCGGCATGGTAAAGTCGGGCTTGCGCGTCGCTGCGCCGGAATCGGGTGCGCTGATCACGTTCACCTTCGATTCCACGTCTCCGCAGCTGGCTGCCCAGGTCGCCAACGGAGTTGCCGACAGTTTTATCAATACCGCGCTCCAGCGGCGGTACGAAGCGTCGGCCTACGCCCGCAATTTTCTCGAGCGGCAGATCAACAAGACCCGCGGCGACCTTGAACGGTCGGAACGGTCGCTAGTGGCCTATGCCCAGAAGGAAGGGATCATCAATACCGCTCCGTCGTCAGGCAGCGATGGCAAGTCGAACGGCGACGGGGGTTCGATTCAAAGCAATACGCTAGTGCAGCTGAACAACGCGCTTGCTCAGGCCATGGCGCACCGGGTGTTGGCCGAAGGCGCGTACCGCGAAAGCCTCACCACCGGTCCAACCGCGGACGTTACGCAGAGCACTGCAAATCTGCGCGGACAGCTGGCGACCCTGCAGGGCGATTATTCGCAAAAGCGGACGTATTTGAAGCCGGATCATCCGGACATGCTCAGTCTCCAGTCCCAGATCGGCGAAATCAAGCGGCAGATCTCGCAGGCGACGGCCCAGGCCTCGGCCGGGCGCAACAACACCCTGCTTGCGGAATATCGTTCGGCGCTTGCCGCCGAGCGTGGGCTTGCGTCGCGCGTCAACTCGTCGAAAAGCGCGGTCCTCAATCTTCGCGGGCGGAGCATCCAGTACAACATCTTCCAGCGCGAGGTGGACACCAACCGAACGCTTTATGATGGGCTACTCCAGCGTTACAAGGAGATCGGGGTCGCCGGCGGCGTTGGCACCGCGCCCGTTTCGATCGTCGATCGCGCGGCCGTTCCAGTGCTCCCGTTCAAGCCCAATTTGTTCACCAACCTCATCCTTGGCCTTGGCCTTGGCCTGCTCGTCGGAATGGCCGGGGCAATCGCCCTCGAGTTCCTCAACGACACGATCAAGAGCCGCGAAGATGTGCGGCGCAAGCTTGGGCTGGCTTGCCTTGGAGTGGTCCCGAAAACCGCTGCGAGAGACACGTTTGTCGAGGATCTCAAGAACCCGACATCGATCGTGTCCGAGGCATATTCGGCAATCGTTGCGGCGCTTCGCTTCAGCACCGAATCGGGCATGCCAAAGGTGTTGCTGGTGACCAGCACGCAGTCGGGCGAAGGCAAGTCCTCGACGGCGCTTGCGCTTGCCCAGAATTTCGCGCGGCGCGATCGCAAGGTGCTTCTGATCGACTCCGATCTGCGCAAACCGGCCTTCAAGACCGCGGCCGATAGCATCGGGCTGAGCAAGCTGCTGACGACCGAGGACGCGCTCAAGGACCATGTGCTGGAAACCCAGCACCCGAACCTCGGCCTTCTGCCCAGCGGTCCGGTTCCGCCAAATCCCGCCGATCTTCTTGCTACTCCGCGCATGCGCAAGCTGATCGCGGAAGCAACCGAGCAATTCGATCTAGTCGTGATCGACGGACCGCCGACGCTTGGACTGGCCGACTCGCCGCTTCTTGCAGCGAGCGCCAGCAACCTCATCTTTGTCGTCGAGAGCGGCAAGACCCGCACTCGGGCCGCGGTCGAAGCGCTCAACCGGCTCGAAGCGACCGGCGCTCACATCCTCGGGGCGACGCTGACCAAGTCGCTCGATAGTGCCGGTGGCTACGGCTATGGCCGCTATGGTTATGGCTACGGTTATGGCTACGGATATGGTTACGGATATGCCTATGGCTCTGGCAACAACAAGAAGAACAAGGTCAAGCGGACCGAAATTCTGCTGATTCCAACCGATGGCGAAGCCGCAGAGGATGCCGACGAGCGCCAGGAAGCGGACGCCTGATCCTTATCTTGGCGTGGCCCTGGGCATCGCGCGGGCAACGCGCCCGGCCATGAACATGCTTCGGGGGACCGTCGCCGTCATTGCAGCGCTTGTCGTCGCCGCGCTGTCGGTGAGAAACGCGGAAGTTCAGGCCTGGTCGGAAAGCGTACCGCGCAAGGCACACGCGGCTTGGAGCCGCAATCCCGACGCCATGCTATCGCTCGGAATGATCGAGATTGCCGAGGTGATGCGCGATCGAAAACGGGTCCCCGCAAGCGTATTCGGATTGATCGATGACGCCGCCGTTCGCGCGCCACTGGCGTCTGAACCCTTCCTCGTCCACGGTGTTCAGGCGGGCCTCGCCGGCAATTCGACAGCCGCGCAGCGCAATTTCGAAGCCGCTCAGCGGCGCGACCCGAGATCTCTTCCGGCCGCATATTTCCTCGCCGAGCACTATTTCCGAAGCGGCGATTCGCGGCGCGGTCTCAAGCAGGTCGCGATCCTTTCGCGCCTTGCCCCGGGGGGGAGGCAGAGCGTCGCCCCGTATCTCGCCGCTTACGCCACGAACCGGGCGAACTGGCCCGAGCTTCGCGCGCTGTTCCGAGCCGAGCCGACGCTCGCCGACGCAACGCTCCAGGCCCTTGCCACCGAGGCGTCCAATGCGCCGGTCATTGTCGGTCTTGCCGATGCCCGCCAGCGCGACGCCAAGGCGGGGTGGGTCGGGATCCTCCTGCCTCGGCTGGTGGCTGCAGGCGAATATGCGCGGGCGCGTTCGATCTGGGCTTGGGTAGCCAATGTTCCTGTGGGGCCGGAGACGCTGCTCTACGATCCCTCGTTCACCAAGCCGAACGCCCCGCCGCCGTTCAACTGGGATTTGGCGTCGTCGACCGTGGGCCTAGCCGAACGTCGTCCGGGCGGCGCTCTTCACGCGATGTTCTACGGTCAGGACGATGGCATGATGGTCCGCCAGCTGCTGGTTCTTGCGCCCGGTTCCTATCGCCTGACGATGCGCGTCGCGGCCGGCGCGACCCATCCCGAGGCCTTCTTCTGGGTCCTTCGCTGCGCCAAGGGTAACCAGGAACTGGACCGGGTTCCGCTTGCCCGTACGGCGAGCGGCTGGACCCTGACGGTGCCGGCGACCTGTCCGGCTCAGTGGCTGGAACTGACCGCGGTTTCTGCCGACCTTCCGCAGCAATCCGACGTGACGATCGCCAACCTCAGCCTGAACCGGGAGAGGCATGGTGCTTAAGCATCTGCGCCAGGCGGTCGCCCCGCTGTATCTGTTGCTGTGCCTTGTACTGGGTGGCAGCGCCCAGGGCATTTGGGCGAACATGGTGCTTCAGCTGATTGGCCTTGCGATCATCGCCTGGGCAGCCGCGGCCGCGGTAAAGGAGCCGCTGGTGCGCCCCGCCGCCCAGCTCCTCGGACTTGCGGCGCTCGCGGTTGCGCTCGTGGTCGTGCAGCTTGTCCCGCTGCCCGCGTCGATCTGGTCGGGTCTTGGCGCGCGTCATGCGCTGGCGTCGGACTACGGCCTTCTTGGGCTCAGGGTGCCGGCGCTTTCGATTTCGCTGACCCCGTATAATTCGGTCGACTCGCTGCTTGGGTTAATCCCTCCGCTGGCGATGATCTGCGCAATCGTCCGATTGAAGGCGGCGCGCGGAAGCTTCCTTGCAGTAGCGCTGATCGCCGGGGCAATCGCCGGCGTCCTCGTTGGGGCGCTTCAGGTCGGGACTACCAGCGCGGATGCTTCGCCATGGTACTTTTATCCCGAGACCAACCTTGGAGTGGCGGTCGGCTTTTTTGCCAACGCCAACCACATGGCGATCCTGCTGGTCGCGACCGTGCCGTTCCTGGCTGCGCTGGTCGCCGCGGCACGGCGGGCCAACATCCAGCATTTGTCCGCACTAATCGCGGTCGCGACGGGCGCCGGGCTGGTGATCCTGGTCGGGATCGCGATCAACGGATCGATCGCGGCCTACGGCCTTGTCATCCCGGTCGTGCTTGCCAGCGCCGCAATCATCACGCCCGCGCGCGGGCTGGTCCGGCCGGCGCTTCTGACACTTTCAATCTTGATGCTCGTCGGCGGCGTCGGACTGATCGCAAGCAGCTCGGCAACGCCCGGCAGCTTTGGGGTTTCGACATCTGTCCAGACCCGCCAGGTGATGGGCGAGACAACGCTTCGCGCGGTTCGCGATTTTATGCCGCTCGGATCGGGGCTCGGGTCATTCCGCAAGGTCTACCCGATGTATGAGGAGCCCGCGAAGGTCGACACAACCTATGTCGTTCATGCCCACGACGATTATGCCGAACTGGCCCTCGAAACCGGGGTTCCGGGCATCGTCCTGATCCTGCTTTTCCTCATCTGGTGGGCGACGTCTTCGTGGCGCAACTGGCGATCGGTGGAAAATGCCCCTTTCGCCTGTGCGGCTTCGGTCAGCACTGCGGCAATCCTGGCGCATAGCCTGGTCGACTTTCCACTGCGCACGGCGGCGATCAGCGCGTTGTTCGGTTTCTGCCTTGCATTGCTTGCGGATCGGCGGACACCGCCGCCGGTCGATCCCGAAGATTTGCGGCCGACGCGGCATTTCGAGCTTCGTTAGTTAGGCATTCGCGTGAACGCCGCTTTGCACGAACTGTGGCTGATCCTGTCGGGCGCGATGTCGGGGTGGCACCAGGCCAAGCTGCTGGTCGAGCATGCAGTGACGATCAGTCACGATACACTGCACCTGATCGTCGGAGTGATGATCTGGCTGTTGCTTGCGATGGTCATGCGGCGCCCGATCACATCCTGGTATCCGTGGCTGTGGCTGTTGGCGATCATCCTGTGGAACGAGATGGTCGACTTGTGGACCGAGACCTGGCCGGACCCGGGCCAGCAATATGGCGAGGGGCTCAAGGACGTCGCTCTGACGATCTTTGTCCCGACCCTGATGTTGGTTGCGGCGCGGATGCGGCCCGATCTGTTTCGACAGGGCATTGGTCGGCGTCGCGGCCGCCCCAAGGCGCGCTAGGCGCGCCGTCCGACGAGGCGCCTGCCACGGTTCAACGCGCGCCCCGGAAGCCTGGCAAGGCGCCGGAGGACGCTTCGCAGTGCGGTGCTCGCAGTGGGCCTCGCGGGTGCGCTCTTCGACAGCACGTAGGTGTTGCGGTTGATCCGCCACGCGCCGAGGCCGATTGCGGCTGCGAGCGCGGACAGGTCGTCGAAATCAAACCCCCATCGCGAATTGCGGTCGGGCGGGGTCCAAGCCAGGCCGAGCCGATCGGTGACAATCTGCCCGTCCTCGGCGAGCACCGCCAGATAGTTGTCGAACATCCTCGCCAGGTGCGTGATGCAGCAGCACGCGCTGGTCGGATTATTCTCGACGATGAAGTCGAATTTCCCCTGCAGTTGCCGGGGAATCAGAGCGTATTTGTTGTGGATGAAGAAGATATATCCCGGAACTGCCACCCGGTTGGCAACTTCGATGTCCGTATCGTCGATGGTCGTTCCGACTATCTCGCCAACGCGACCGGAAAAGCGCTTTGCCAGTCCGGAATTGCCGATGCCGACATGAAGCACTCGGCGCGACCGTAGAGCGAAGCGGTCAATGTAGCGCTCGATCCGAAGCTGGTCGGGAGTGGTGGCCTTGTCGGACCAGTCGCGGAACTCCGGCGTGTAGACGATGCCCGGGCTATCGTCATTTCCGCAATCGAGCGGCAGGGCTTCGAACCGTGACCGGTGAAGTTCAAGCCAGGCTGGGTTGAGCGGCATTGCGGAAAATCCTGAAAAAGCGCTGAATTCGGGCGTTGACCCAGCCGAACAGACGGGGTGAAGTCGTCTTGAAGCGGAACCGCCAACCCTTGTCATTGGCCATGATCGCAACCCGCGGAATGCGAAATGGATCGCTTGCCAGGTCGGCCCAGCGCGACGCGACCGCGAAGCCGCCGACATAGCCGGCAGCGCGAACCGCAGCGATCGTCGGATCGTCGGTCGCGCCATAGGGGTAAGCGAAGAACCGCGGCTCGGGCAATCCCAACGAAGCCAGATCGCTGCGCGCTCCGCTAGCCTCGATGGCTCGATCGCGGTCGCTGAGCTGTGGCATCGCCCTGTGGGTTCGCGAATGGGCGCCAACCTCAACGCCAAGCGATGCAAGTTCACGCAATTGCTGCGGATCGAGAAGCGCGGTCCGCACGGCGCCATGCGGCTGGTCCCATTCGTTGGTGCCCGACGCAAGGTTGGTGACGGCAAAAGCCAGGGCCTCGATGCCGCTTGGTCGCAAGACGTTTCGAGCAACGCCGAGAAGGTCATGGTAGCAATCGTCAAAGGTCAGAAGGACGGCGCGCCGCGGCATCAACGCTCCATCGTAAAGGAAAGCGGCCATTGCCTCGGGACCGACGAACACAAAACCCCGGCCGCGCAGCGAAGCGAGATGTTCAAGGAAGCGGGGCGGCGGGACTCCAAATGGCGCCAAAACGGGATCAGCGGACTGATCTGTGATCGCGTGATAACAAAGAACCAGCAGTCGTCTTGCCTTGGGAAACCCCCCGTGGGCGCGAACCGCCGCCCAATAGGAAATCCATCGGGCCGCTCCGATCATCCGTCGAAGCAAGGGGTTCGACCGGTACCGCGTTCCCAGGCAAAATTCTCCGATTCGAACCGCCCCCGCGACGAGGAGGCGC
>JBDSSR010000047.1:0-1582 GCA_039928675.1 Sphingomicrobium sp.
ACAACCACCGTTTCCGCCAGATTCTCGGCCTTCCCAGCGAGCAGCGCTGCAAGTGCGACTGCTCCGCCAGGCTCGACCACCAGCCGGTGCTTGTCCCAGGCGAAGCGGACTGCGTCGGCCACTTGCCCATCGCTGACCGACAGAGCGGTCGCGCGTCGCGCTATGAGAATGCCAAGCGTGATCGGCGAGACCCGCATCGTCTGCAAGGCATCACAATAGGTGTCCGGAGCATCGGCGGGCACGGCAATGATCTCGCCCGCCTCGAGCGATCGCGCCATGTCGTCCCATCCGTCGGGCTCGACAATGAAGATGTCGGCGCCTGGCACTGCAAGCGCGATTCCCGACGCCAGCCCGCCTCCGCCGCAGGGCACGATGATCCGGGACGGAGCGGCTCCAAGCTGCTCGACGATCTCGATCCCGACGGTGCCCTGGCCGGCGACGATTGCCGGGTCGTCGAAGCTCGGCACGATCGTTGCTCCGGTTTCCTCGGCGATTCGCTCGGAAATCTCCTCCCGGCTTTCGCTTCTCCGGTCGAAAAAGATGATTTCGGCGCCTTCGCTTCGCGTTCCCTCGACTTTTACCAGTGGGGCATCGGCCGGCATGACGATAATCGCGCGAATGCCGAGGCGCCGGGCAGCGATCGCGACCCCGCGCGCATGGTTGCCGGACGAAAAGGCGACGACTCCGCCGGCGCGTTGCTCATCGCTAAGTTGCAGCAGCCGGTTGCTCGCCCCACGCAGCTTGAAGGCACCGCCGGTCTGGCTGCACTCGCATTTCAGCCACAGCCGCTTGCCCGCGACTTCGCTCTCGATCAGAGCGGTCCGCTCGACCAGTCCAGCAATGCGCTTCGAAGCGTCCCGGACCATCTCGGCCGTAACTTTTCGGCTGTCATCCAACGTCTTGATATCCTTGTCCTTTCGACCAACCGTTGCAAATTGATGACAGATGCGACCAGCACGACACTTTGAGTCATCGAATAGTCTTTACAGGGGGGACCGCCGCACATATATCGCGCCCCGCTGCCCCATGGGGACTTCCAATAACCGCAAGGCAGCCGTTGTCGAAACTTACCGCCTTTGGAGGTCCCTTGATTTGCACAAGCATCATCGCGCGCTGGGGCTAGCTGCCACCACTGACGGGATCCGATCGGGTTCCGCCATCGCCAGGTCCCGACCGGCTCAGCCGGTAACCCTTCTTCGTCCGCACGCAGCGCGTCGGGCGGCAGAGTATTTTGTCGATCGTTTCCCCGGGCGTTCGCTGTACGCGGTCAAGGCCAACCCTTCGCCAGACCTGCTTCAGATCCTGTGGGATTCGGGGATCACCCACTATGACGTGGCCTCGATCAACGAAATCCGCCTGACCCGCGGGATTCTTCCTGCTGCCGAGCTGTGTTTCATGCATCCGGTCAAGCCCGAGGAATCGATTGCCGAAGCCTATTTCGATCATGGCGTTCGAACCTTCAGCCTCGACACCATCGAGGAGCTGGAGAAGATCGTCCGGGCGACCTCGACCGATGGCCTTGCGCCGACCGATCTCAACCTGTTGGTTCGGATCCGGGTCAGCTCGGAACATGCCAAGCTCA
>JBDSSR010000048.1:0-4475 GCA_039928675.1 Sphingomicrobium sp.
CGCGCCGCAATCTGTTTGGCCCAGCGCGTCAGGTGTTTGTATTCGTGCGCGCCGAGGAACACGTCCGCCCCCGGATAGCTCTTGCCGAGCGCAAACTGCCCGTACCATGGCCAGATCGCGATATCGGCGATCGAGTAATCCGCGCCGGCGATATATTCATACTCGCCCAATCGGCGGTCGAGCACGTCGAACTGGCGCTTGGCCTCCATTGCGTAGCGGTTGATCGGATATTCCTGCTTGGATGGGGCGTAAGCGAAGAAATGGCCGAAGCCGCCGCCGAGGAATGGCGCGCTGCCCATCTGCCAGAACAGCCACGATAAGGTCTCGGCCCGCGCCGGGCCCGAAGCTGGGAGGAATTCGCCGAATTTCTCTGCCAGATGAACCAGGATCGCGCCCGATTCGAAAATCCGCACCGGCTCCGGGCCGCTGCGGTCGACCAGTGCGGGTATCTTCGAATTGGGATTGACTGCGACGAAGTCGCTGCCGAACTGATCACCGTCGCCGATGCGGATCGGCCACGCGTCATATTCGGCGTCGGTGTGGCCAAGCTCGAGCAGCTCCTCGAACAGGATCGACACCTTTTGCCCGTTGGGCGTGGCGAGGGAGTAGAGCTGGAACGGGTGCTTGCCGATTGGCAATTCGCGCTCGTGCGTGGCGCCGGCGACCGGGCGATTGATGCTTGCGAATTGTCCGCCGCTGGGCTGTTCCCACGTCCACACCGGCGGAAGGACATATTCGGAATTGCTGTTGGCCATGCTCGCGTTCCTTGTTACCCAATTCGTGGGCGAGTTAGGGAGCGCGAACTGCGGCTTCCAGTGTCAGGAAGGGAACCGCCTAGCCCGCGCTGACCGACAAGAATGACGGCATCGGACCGTTCCACTCGCCTTCGATGTCCTCGACCACTGGCGAGCGATCGCGAACGACCTGTTTAGCGGGAGCTGGAGTTGGCGCATCGGGTTCGGGTTTGGCGCTGCGGCGACCGCGGGCGGGGGCTTCGCTCGGCGCTTTCGCTTCATGCTTCGACTGGGTTTTTGGTTCGCGTTGGGGGTTCGTCTCGGCGGGCCCAGTGTCACGTTCCGGCTTGGCCTCGCGCTTCGGCTTGGCGGGTTCGGCCTCGCGCCGCGATTTGGCGGGTTGAGCGCCGCGCCGGGACTTGGCCGGCTCAGCTTCGGACTCCGTCGGTGCCGCACCGCCGCCGCTGCCGACGCGCGCGATCTTGTGCCCGGTCAGCTTCTCGATCTGCGCAACCTGATCGGCTTCGGCCTTGGTCGCGAGCGTAATCGCGATGCCTTTCATCCCCGCGCGGCCGGTGCGGCCGATGCGGTGGACGTAATCGTCGGGCTGCCATGGCACGTCGAAATTGAGCACGTGGCTGACGCCTTTGACGTCGAGCCCGCGCGCCGCGACATCGGACGCGACCAGAATGTTGGTCTCGTCATTCTTGAACCGGTCGAACTCGGCGATACGCGCGGCCTGTTCCATGTCGCCCTGGATCTGCCCGACCCTGAACCCGGCGCGCTTGAGGCTCGAGGCGAGCTCACGCACGGTCGTCTTGCGGTTGCAGAACACGATCGCGTTGCGGAATTCGTCGGCGCGGAGCAATTCCTTGAGCGCGTCCTTTTTCTTGTCGGCGCGAACCTCGACCAGCCGCTGCTCGATATTGACGTTGGCGCTCGCCGGGCGCGCGACCTCGACCCGCTTGGGATCGTTGAGGAACTTGGCCGCGAGCTTCTGGATCGGCGGCGGCATGGTTGCCGAGAACAGCAAGGTCTGGCGCGACTTGGGCAGCTTCGAGCAGATTTCCTCGATGTCGGGGATGAACCCCATGTCGAGCATCCGGTCGGCCTCGTCGATCACCAGCAATTCGCAACCGTTGAGCATGATCTTGCCGCGGCCGAACAGGTCCATCAGCCGCCCGGGGGTGGCGATCAGCACGTCGACGCCTTTTTCGAGCGCCTTGATCTGGTCGCCCATCTGCACGCCGCCGATCAGCAGGGCCATAGAGAGTTTGTGATACTTGCCGTATTTCTCGAAATTCTCGCTGACCTGCATCGCCATCTCGCGGGTCGGCTCGAGGATCATCGATCGCGGCATCCGGGCGCGGCTGCGGCCGTTGCCGAGGATGTCGATCATCGGCAGGACGAATGCGGCGGTCTTGCCGGTGCCGGTCTGCGCGATCCCGATCAGGTCCTTGCCCATCAAAACCGACGGCACCGCCGCGGTCTGGATTGGCGTCGGGACATCGTAGCCGCTGTCGGTGACCGCGCGGAGCAGTTCGTCGGATAGGCCGAGGTCGGCAAAAGTCATTCAAATTCCGGAAGACAAAGTGGAGCCGCGGCGTGTCGTGGCCGGTGCGGCAATTGTGCTGACCGGGGCTATCGCGCGGTCTCTGTGCTTGTCAACGAAATTGGCGCTCGCGGCGGCCAGTCCAAGAGGGAAGGTGGCGCGACTGTGCGCGATCCCGAAGGCCCAAGGTTACGCATTTGTCATGCGCTGGACCTCGAACTGACGGGAGAGTTGGGATCAATGGCGCGATGGGCAAAGTCGATCGCCTCTGGACCAGCCCGTGGGGGCTGTTGCTGCTTAGCGCGCTTATCGCGCTCGGGCTGTTCCTCGCGCTTCGTCCGCTCGAGCTCCAGGGCCCCGCGACCGGGCGCGGGCGAGCATTGCTTCGGCTCGACCATTTGCTCGGCGCGACGGTTGAGCCGCTCGATATTGCGACCGCGAGCCAGTCCGGGCTGTCACCGGGCGGCGGCGAATTGGTAGTCACCAGCATTGCGAGCAATGGGCCTGCGGCCAAGGCGGGGCTACGGGTCGGGGACGTCGTCGAGCGAATCGGTTCTCAACCCGCGGCTCAGGCCAGCGTTGCCGCTCCGGCACAATTCCCAGTTCCAGTTCTGATTAATCGGCGCGGCGGCCGTGCTGTGCTAAGCATCCGGTCGGTTCGCGGATGACGCCGGGCCAAGCCATCGGGGGTAGCTTGAGCAAAAAAGTGCTGGTGGTCGAGGACGATGACACGACCGCGGATTATATCGCCGGCGGGCTCGCTCAAAACGGCTATGTCGTCGACCGGGCCAAGGACGGCCGCGACGGCCTGTTCCACGCCACCGACGGCAGCTACGCGGCGATCGTGCTCGACCGGATGCTGCCGGGGATGGACGGCCTGTCGGTGCTTGGCGCGATCCGCGCGGCGGGGATCGAAACCCCGGTGATCGTACTGTCGGCGCTTGGTTCGACCGACGAGCGGGTCAAGGGCCTGCAGGCAGGATCGGACGACTATCTGACCAAGCCGTTCGCCTTTTCGGAGCTGCTGGCGCGGATCGAGGCGCTGCTCCGGCGCGGCACCTCCTCGACCCAGCAGGTGACCACGGCGCTCAATTGCGGCGATCTCAGTATGGACCTGCTGACCCGCCGGGTCGAACGCGGCGGGCAGCGCGTCGACCTTCAACCGCGTGAGTTCCGGCTGCTCGAGATGCTGCTGCGCAATCAGGGCCAGGTGGTGACCCGCACGATGATGCTCGAAGAGGTGTGGGATTATCACTTCGACCCAGGCACCAACGTTATCGACGTGCACATCAGCCGGCTGCGCAAGAAGATCGACGAAGGGTCGGAAACCCCGCTGCTGCACACCGTGCGCGGGGTTGGGTACATGCTGAGCGAGCAGGCTTGAGCCAGCGCTTCCGACGGCTGGTCCGTTTTTCTGCGCCGGTCCGGCTTGCGCTGCTCAGCCTGGCGTTCAGCCTGCTGATCAGCGTCCCCGTGCTGCTGTTCGTTTATCACCAGACCGACAATCTGTTCGAGCAGCGCGTCCGCGGCCGGATCGACGACCGCCAGGCCAATCTGGTGTTCGGCTATAAAAGCGGCGGGATTGCCGGCCTGACCCAGGCGATCGACGCCGAGATCGAAAGCGGGGCCGACCGCGGCGCGGCGATCCTGCTGGTCGATCCGGCCGGGCGCAAACTCGCTGGCACGCTCGCCGCCTGGCCGCCGACGCTGGCGTCGGGGACCAATTGGCTCGAGATCCGGCTGTACCGCGAGCGCAGCCGGCAATCGGCGCTCTATGCGCTGCGAACGATCCAGCTCCCGCGCGGCTATCGGCTGCTGCTCGGGACCAACATCGACGATCGCGAACGGATGCGCGCCTCGCTGATCGAAGCACTGATCGGCGCGCTGCTGCTCGCCATCCCGCTCGGGCTGGTCGGCGGATTGCTGCTGCTTCGGGCGTCAGCGCGGCAGGCGGGAGCGGTCGCTAATGTCGCCTCGCGAATTGCCGCGGGCGATTTTAGCCACCGCCTCGACGAGCGCGCCGGAAGCGAGGAGTTCGCGCTGATCGCCGCGGCAATCAACGCCATGCTCGGGCGGATCGAGGAGCTGGTCGAACAACTGCGGCTGGTCACCGACTCGCTCGCTCACGACCTGCGCTCGCCTCTAACTCGGATGCGCGCCAACGTTGAGCGCGCGGCCGGCGAGGCGGT
>JBDSSR010000049.1:0-3035 GCA_039928675.1 Sphingomicrobium sp.
CCTGCTCGGGGGTCATGGCGAAGCCGATCGTCTGGCCATTTCCCTGGGTCGCGGGCTGGCCGTCGATCGGCGGGGTGACGAGGAACATCGCGCCATCCTTGGGATAGGCCAGCCGTCCCCTGGCATCGAGGGTGCCGGGCTTGCCCCCCATTGCGGCAAAGGTCGCGTCGTAGAATTTGCGCGACCTCTCGATGTCATTGCTCCCGACCATCATGTGACTGAACATATTTTATCTCCTCAATAAACGACGACGCTGCGGATGCTCTCTCCCGAATGCATCAGGTCGAACCCGCGGTTGATATCGTCAAGCGTAAGCGTGTGGGTGATCATCGGGTCGATCGCGATTCTGCCGTCCATGTACATATCGACGATCCCTGGAACATCGGTGCGTCCCTTGGCGCCGCCGAACGCGGTTCCGCGCCAGTTGCGCCCAGTGACCAGCTGGAACGGCCGGGTGGCGATTTCCCGGCCCGCCTCGGCAACCCCGATGATGATGCTGGTGCCCCAACCGCGGTGGCAGCATTCGAGCGCGGTCCGCATCACTTCGGTATTGCCGGTCGCATCGAAGGTGAAGTCGGCGCCGCCATCGGTCAGCGAAGCTACCGCCTCGACGATCGCGGTGCGGTCCTTGTCCCTGGCGTCGATGAAGTCGGTCATTCCGAACTGGCGGCCCCAGGCCTCGCGCGCGGGATTGATGTCGACTCCGACGATCCTGCTGGCTCCGACCAGCCTGGCCCCCTGGATGACGTTGAGGCCGATCCCGCCGAGTCCGAACACGACGACATTGTCGCCCGGCTGGACGTTGGCGGTGTTGGTCACCGCGCCCACTCCAGTGGTCACTCCGCAACCGATGTAGCAGCTGGACTTGAACGGTGCGTCGGTGCGGATTTTCGCGACCGCAATTTCGGGCAGGACGGTGAAGTTCGAGAACGTCGAGCAGCCCATGTAATGGAAAATCGCCTGGCCCTTGTAGGAGAAGCGGCTGGTGCCGTCGGGCATCACGCCCTTGCCCTGGGTGGCGCGGATTGCAGTGCAGAGATTGGTCTTGCCGCTGAGGCACGATTTACACTGGCGGCATTCGGGCGTGTACAACGGAATGACATAGTCGCCCGGCTTGACGCTGGTCACTCCGGGCCCAACTTCGCGAACGATCCCGGCGCCTTCGTGCCCGAGGATCGAGGGGAACAGACCTTCGCTGTCGAGCCCGTCCAGCGTGTAGGCGTCGGTATGGCAAATGCCGGTCGCCATGATTTCGACCAGCACTTCGCCGGCCCTGGGGCCTTCAAGATCGACTTCGACGATTTCAAGGGGTTGTTTTGAAGCGAAGGCTACGGCGGCGCGGGTCTTCATTCGTTTCTCCCTTTGCGGCCGCCATTGCCACCGGAATTGGCTTCGGCCAAGCTGGACAGATGGGGAGCGAACTCGACGGGCGCCATGCGCTGATCACCGGTGGCGGCACGGGCATCGGCTCCGCGGCGGCCGAGCGGCTTCACGCAGCGGGCGCGAAGCTGTCGCTTCTGGGCCGGCGGATGGAGCCGCTGCTGGAGACCGTGGGCAAGTTGGGCGGAGCGGCAATCGCCTGCGACGTTACCGATCGCGCGCGGATCGCAGGCGCGTTCGATGAAGCGCGAGAAGCGAACGGGCCGATCGATATTCTGATCGTCAACGCCGGAGTGGCAAGCAGTGCGCCGTTCCACAAGCTGGAGCGCGACGACTGGGACCGGTTGATCGCGACCAACCTGACGGCCGCGTTCGACTGTGCCCGGGCGGCGCTTGGCGACCTGCTTGCAAGCGACAATGGCCGGCTGGTGTTCGTGGCTTCGGTAGCCTCGCTTCGCGGGGTTCCCTATGCCGCCCACTATGCCGCATCCAAGCACGGATTGCTCGGACTGATGCGAAGCCTGGCCGCCGAATATGCAAGGAGCAGCCTGACGGTGAATGCCGTCTGCCCCGGCTATGTCGATACCGCAATGACCGACCAGTCGGTGGCCCGGGTCGTCGGCGTGACGGGGCGCAGCGAGGACGATGCGCGCGCCGCGATCCGGGCGATGAATGCCAGTGGCCGACTGGTTTCGCCCGAGGCAGTCGGCCAGATGATCGCGACCTTGTGCCTGCCAGTCTCGCGCGACATCAACGGCAGCGCCGTGACCATCGATGGCGGCACCACCGCATGAGCGTCGATCCCGAGACGTTTCAGCCGGTCCATTTCCTTTGGAACTTTGCCGACGGCGTTGGAACGATCACGCTCAACCGGCCCGAGCGCAAAAACCCGCTGACCTTTGACAGCTATGGCGAGCTTCGTGACCTGTTCCGCGGGCTCCGCGCGGGATGCGGGGTCAAGGCGGTGGTGATTGGCGGCGCGGGCGGCAATTTCTGTTCGGGCGGCGATGTTCACGAAATCATCGGCCCGCTGACCCGGATGGACGAGGACCAACTGCTCGGCTTCACGCGGATGACCGGCGACCTGGTCCGCGCCATGCGCGCCTGCCCGCAACCGATCGTCGCGGCGGTCGACGGGATCTGCGCGGGCGCCGGCGCGATTCTCGCCATGGCCAGCGACATCCGCTTCGCCCACCCCGGAGCCCGGACCGCGTTTCTGTTTGCCCGGGTCGGGCTGTCGGGCGCGGACATGGGCGCCTGCGCGATTCTGCCCCGCCTGATCGGCCACGGTCGGGCAAGCGAGCTGCTCCTGAGCGGACGCGACATGACCAGCGAGGAAGGCCTCGCCTGGGGCTTTTACAACCGCATCACCAAGGACGTTCATGGCGAAGCCTCCGAGTTCGCTCATACCCTGGCGCGCGGCCCAACCGTCGCCCACGCGGTGACCAAGCGCCAACTCGACGCCGAGTGGCATTTGTCGATCGACGACGCGATCGAAGCCGAGGCGCGGGCCCAGGCGCAGTGCATGCAGACCCGCGACTTCCACCGCGCTTACGCTGCGTTCGCCGACAAGCGAGTGCCGAAATTCGAGGGCGACTGATGCCAAAGGAATCAGCAGGTCGCGGTTCCCTTGCATGGCCGTTCTTCGAAGCGAG
>JBDSSR010000050.1:0-45498 GCA_039928675.1 Sphingomicrobium sp.
TGCGGGTCGGTCAGCAGCCGCTGGCAGGGCCAGTGCGCCGACTGCGCTCAATGGAACACGCTGGTCCAGGAAAGCGCCCAGGTATCCAGCATCTTTGCAGCCAAGCACAATTTGCAGGGCGGTGGGCGAGCGCTTCAGCTGGTCGGGCTCGATACCCCCTCCCAGCTGCCCGACCGACTGCCGAGCGGTGTCGCCGAGTTCGACCGTGCGGTCGGCGGCGGGATCGTTCGGGGATCGGCACTGCTGGTCGGCGGCGATCCCGGGATCGGCAAGTCGACGCTTCTGCTTCAGGTCGCCGCTCGGGTCGCTGCGGATGGCGGCGACGTGGTCTATGTTTCGGGCGAGGAATCGGCCGAGCAGGTGCGGCTTCGAGCGATCCGCCTCGGCCTCGGCGGAGCGCCGGTTCGGCTGGCGGCCGCAACGTCGGTCCGCGATATCCTGACGACGCTCGGCGACGATCCGCCGGCACTGCTGATCATCGATTCAATCCAGACCATGCACAGCGACCTCATCGAAGGCGCGCCGGGCACGGTCAGCCAGGTCCGCGCTTCGGCGCAGGAACTGGTCCGCTTTGCCAAGGAGCGCGGGACCGCCGTGGTCCTCGTCGGCCATGTCACCAAGGACGGCTCGATCGCCGGGCCGCGCGTGCTCGAGCATATGGTCGATACGGTGCTTAGCTTCGAAGGTGAGCGAAGCCATCAGTATCGCATTTTGCGGGCGATCAAGAACCGCTTCGGCGGGACCGACGAAATCGGAGTCTTCGCGATGGAGGGCGCGGGCCTTGCTGAAGTGCCCAATCCTTCCGCCCTGTTCCTGACCAACCGCGGCGAACCGGTTAGCGGGACCAGCGTCTTTCCGGCGATCGAGGGGTCACGGCCGGTTCTCGTTGAAATCCAGGCGCTGACGGTTCGGCTGGCGACCGGAGCAACTCCGCGCCGGGCCGCGGTCGGCTGGGACAGTGGGCGGCTGGCGATGATCCTTGCAGTGCTCGAAGCGCGTTGCGGCCTGAGCTTCGCCACTTCGGAAGTCTATCTCAACGTCGCCGGCGGCTATCGGCTGAGCGATCCGGCGGCCGATCTTGCGGTGACCGCGGCGCTGGTTTCGGCGCTGTCCGAGCGGCCGGTGCCGAGCGAATGCGTGGTGCTAGGCGAAATCGCTCTGTCGGGCGAGATCCGTCCCGTGGCGCACGCTGTCCTGCGCCTCAAGGAATCGGCCAAGCTCGGCTTCGAAACCGCCTGGGGACCAAAGGGCGCCAAGGACGTTGAGGGTATTCGCTTGGCCGAGTTTACCAACGTCCGCCAACTGGTCGATCAGATCATCGGCCGGTAGTCCCCGCAGCCGGTTGCGTGACGACCGGTCCCCGCCCAAAGGCGGCGGTTCATGGTCGATGCTGCAAATGACGCACCACAAGATGATGGCCTGCCAGTTCCGCGTCGCTATTGGTCGGCGGCGAGCGTGTGGCTGTCACTTGCAATGGCGGTGCTCGACGGCGCCGTCGCCAACGTCGCACTGCCGACCATGGCGACGCAATTGGGAGCATCGCCAGCAAGCTCGGTTTGGATCATCAACGCCTATCAGCTGACGATCACCATCCTGCTCCTGCCGCTTGCGGCTCTCGGCGACCGCCTGGGCTACAAGCGCGTGTACATGCCGGGCGTGGTGCTCTTCACGCTCGGGTCGCTCGCCTGCGCGCTGAGCGGAACCTTGCCGTTGCTGATTGCCGCGCGAGCGTTTCAGGGGATCGGCGCCGCGTGCATCATGAGCATGAACCCAGCGCTTGTCCGGGCGACATATCCACGCAGCATCCTTGGCCGGGGAATTGGATATAATGCGATGGTCCTGTCGCTGTCGGCGGCGCTTGGGCCGACCCTTGCCGCACTGATCCTGAGCTTCGGATCGTGGCAGTGGCTGTTCCTGATCAACCTCCCGCTGGGATTGGCCGCACTGATCGTTGGTCAGCGGGCCTTGCCCGACCCGGTCGGCCACCAGCGCTCGTTCGAGTGGGTGTCGGCCCTCCTCAGCGCGGCGATGATGGGCCTGGTCGTGTTCGGTGCCGAGACGATTACGCGCTCAGGCACGGCGGCTGGAGCGATGATCGCGGCCGGCGCCGCATTCGGTGTCGTGCTGGTCTGGCGCGAACGCGGCGACCCGACCCCGCTGATGCCCGTCGACCTGCTTCGAATCCCGATCTTTTCGCTTTCGATCGCGACATCCGTGGTGTCCTTCGCTGCCCAGACCCTCGCCTACGTCGCACTGCCATTCCTCTTTCAATCGGTCCTTGGCCGAAGTGTGCTCGTGACAGGGCTGTTGATGACACCGTGGCCGATTGCGCTGGGCATTTCCGCACCCATCGCCGGGCGAATGGCTGATCGCTTCTCGGCCGGTATCCTGGGCAGCGTCGGACTGGCGATCTTCGCGGCGGGCCTTTTTTTCCTGTCCCGGATGGGCGCTCACCCGAGCAACTTCGACATCGCCTGGCGAATGGCCGTTTGCGGGCTCGGCTTTGGCTGCTTCCAGTCGCCGAACAATCGCACCATCCTCAGTTCAGCGCCTCAGCAACGATCTGGCGCGGCGGGCGGAATGCTCGCGACCGCGCGCTTGTCCGGGCAGACCGTTGGTGCAGTGGCGGTCGGGATTGCGTTCCACTTTGCAGGCGTTGGTTCGACTCCGGCGCTGCTGCTTGCCGCGGCGGTGGTTGCGATCGCGGCCTCGGGGATCAGTCTGATGCGGCTGCGGGTTGCTCCGGCCGGGCGGATTGCCGTCTACCGGCCGATCCTCGACTAGCCCAAGGGCTTTCATCAGCTGTTTCCCTCCGCTAGCCCGAATATATGACCGCGCTCGACGTTTTCGTATTCCTGCTTCTGATTGGCGGCGCCGCGATCGGCTTCGTTCGCGGCTTCGTGCATGAAGTGATTTCGCTGTTCGCGTGGATTGTCGCGATCGCGATGATCAAGCTGTTTCACGGCCAGCTGTGGAACGGAATCCAGAACAGCATCCATACCAGCCCGGCGTCGGCGGCGGTGATCGCCTTTGCAATCCTGTTCCTGCCGACTTTCCTGCTGGTCAAACTGCTTGCCCGCCAGATCGGCGGACGCACCCGCCGCCACGCCGTGCTGGGCCCGGTCGATCGAATCCTCGGTGGCGGCTTCGGAGCATTAAAAGGCCTGCTCGGAGTGACCCTATTCTTCCTCCTCGCCAACCTTGCGACCGACATGGTCTATGGCCCGCAAGCCAATCGGCCCGAGTGGATGACTCGGTCGCGCACCTTTCCGCTGTTAAATGCCAGCGGGCGAGCAATTGTCGACTGGGTCGAAACCCGCCGGCTCCACCCGGCCAAAATCGGCGAACCCAAGGTTGGCGAACCATGATCCGGCTGTACGACACCATGGCGCGGGAGAAGCGCGAGTTCACGCCCGCCGACCCGAAGCGGATCACGATGTATGTGTGCGGACCGACGGTCTATGGCCGGGCGCATATCGGCAATGCCCGGCCGCCAGTGGTGTTCGACACGCTTGCCCGGTTGATCCGGCATCAATTCGGCCAAGACAGCCTGGCTTATGCGCGCAACGTCACCGACGTCGACGACAAGATCATCGCCGCGGCGGCCGAGGAAGGGGTCGAGCCCTCCGCGATCACCGAACGCTTCGAGCGCTTTTATCTCGATGACATGCGCGCGCTCGGGGTGCGCGATCCTGACATCGCGCCCCATGCGACCAAGGAAATCGCGCCAATGGTGTCGATGATCGAGCGGCTGGTGGCGACGGGCAATGCCTATGTCGCGCAGGGCCATGTCCTGTTTTCGGTGCCAAGCGATCCTGATTACGGCCAGCTCAGCCGCCGCGACCGCGATTCGATGGTTGTCGGCGCTCGGGTCGAAGTTGCGCCCTACAAGCGCGACCCAGCCGACTTCGTTCTGTGGAAGCCGAGCGAGGACGGCGTGATCGGCTGGGACTCGCCCTGGGGTCGTGGACGGCCAGGGTGGCACGTCGAATGTTCGGCGATGATCCGTGCGCATCTCGGTGACACGATCGACATCCACGGCGGCGGGCTCGACCTCATCTTCCCGCATCATGAGAATGAGATTGCCCAGAGCCGTTGCGCCCACAGCGGTGCGCCGCTCGCTCGCTACTGGGTCCACAACGGCTTCGTCGACATGGGCGCCGAGAAGATGTCCAAAAGCCTCGGAAATGTCGTTACTCCGAGTGAGCTTCTGGCGCAGGGGCACAAGGGCGAGACACTGCGGCTGGCGCTGCTTTCGGCGCATTACCGCTCGCCGCTGCCGTGGACCGAAACCCTCGTCGCCCAGGCCAAGTCGATCCTCGACGGGCTCTATCGCCGGGTAGACGATGCCGAGGCCGGCGAGGTTGACGAGGGCGTCCTCGAGGCACTTGGCGACGATTTGAACACGCCGCTCGCGCTATCCCGCCTGGCCGCGATCGACAGCCCGTCCGTGCTCAAAGCGAGCGCCGGGTTGCTCGGGCTGCTCGGATCGTCGGCAAGCGAGCGGTTCCAGGGCGGCGGCGATGCCGCAGTGATCGAAGCGCGGATCGCCGAGCGCACCGCGGCCAAGCAGGCTCGCGACTTTGCCACCGCTGACCGCATCCGCGACGAGCTCAAGGCCGATGGCATTGTGCTGGAGGATGGGCCCGGCGGCACGACCTGGCGCAAACAATGAACGCGCCGCTCTACACCACCCAGATTCTGCGGCTTGCGGCGTCGCTCGATGCCCCGCACGCGCTCTACCGCGAGGACGGGCGGGCCGAACTGCGCTCGCCAGCCTGCGGAAGCCGGGTCGAGACGGCGGTCACGCTCGACGCCGACGGTCGAATCGCGGCGCTGTCACAGGACGTCAATGCCTGCGCCTTCGGTCAAGCTTCGGCGGCGCTGGTCGCTCAATCGGCAGTCGGCGCGGATCGGCACTCGGTCGATCGCGCGCTTGCCGAACTTGACGCCTGGCTTGGCGGCGAGCGCGACAACCCGGGCGCCTGGCCAGGGCTCACGGCTTTGACACCGGCGCTTGCCAAGCGCGGGCGACACGGTGCGATCATGCTCCCGTTCCGGGCGCTTTCGGCTGCGCTTGCGGAGGCCGGCCGTGGGTGACGTCAAGGCGGCTGCCGAGGCGACCACCGCGTTGCTCGAAGCGAGTGCGGTCCTGCTCGGCGCGGGGCTGTTTTTCGTGCTTCTGTTCCGCAAGCTCAGGCTCGGCGCGACCCTCGGCTATATCGTCGGCGGAGCGGTAATCGGACCTCAGGCCCTGGGTTGGATCAAGACTCCAGACCGCCTCGCTGGCCTTACGGAAATCGGCATTGCGCTGCTTTTGTTCATCGTCGGAATGGAACTCAATCCGGGTCGATTGTGGCGGCTCCGCAAGGACATCTTCGGGCTCGGCCTGGCGCAGGTTGTGCTTGCCGGCCTTGCTCTTAGCCTGTTCATCCATCTCGTTTTTGCTATCTCATGGGAGGCGTCGCTCGCGCTCGGACTCCCGCTTGCATTGTCGTCGACTGCCCAGGTGCTGCCGATGCTGCGCTCGGCGCATCTGCTCAATACGCCGCGGGGCGAGCGCGCCTTCTCGATCCTGCTGTTTCAGGATCTGAGCATCGTTCCGCTGATTACGATCATTGCCGCTCTATCGCGGGTCGCGGCCGATCCCTCGGCTCCAACCGGTCTGAAGCTGGCGCTGTACACGATCGGCGCGGTGGTCGGGCTGGTGATCGGCGGGCGCTTCCTGCTCGGGCCGTTGTTCCGGCTGGTCGGACGTATCGCCGACCAGGAACTGTTCGTCTTCGCCGGTCTGTTTGTGGTCGTCGCGGTATCGGCGTTGATGCACTCGCTTGGCCTGTCGATCGCATTGGGCGCGTTCGTCGCGGGCGTGATGCTCGCCGAAAGCCCGTACCGCCACGAGCTGGAGAGCGACATCGAGCCGTTTCGCTCGCTGCTCCTCGGCCTGTTCTTCCTTTCCGTCGGAATGCTTCTTGACCTTGGGACTATCGCCGCCCGGCCGTTGACCGTGATCGGCCTTGCCGCGTCGGTGGTGACGATCAAGGCGCTGGTGATGATTGGTCTGGGGCAGGGTTTCGGCCTGCCGTGGCGCCGCTCGGTTCGACTTGGGTTGCTGCTGAGCCAGGCTGGCGAGTTCGGCTTCGTCCTATTCGCTTTGGCCGCGGCCGGTCAGCTGGTTACGCCCGAAGCAGCGTCGCTGTTCGGTGCGGCAGTGGTGCTGTCGATGGCCACGACCCCATTCCTGATGCGCCTGACCGACTGGCTCGACCGCCGCCAGGAGACTAGCGCGGACCAACTCGACGGTCCCGAAAAATCGCCTCAAACCTCGGCCATCGTTGTTGGCTACGGCCGGTTTGGTCAGACCGTCGCGCAAATGCTCCAGGCGAAGAACATCGGGGTTACGATCATCGACAAGCAGCCGGCGATGATCGAGCGTGCCGAGGAATTCGGGACCAAGGTCTATTTCGGTGACGGCCTGCGCATTGATTTGCTGCGCACCGCCGGTGCCGGGGATTCGCGGATCATCGCCTTTTGCAACGACAATAAGGACGGCGAACTGACCCGGGGGGCCCTGGCCAAGGTGCTCGACGCGTTTCCCCAGGCGGCGGTGATGGTGCGTGCGTTCGACCGCGTGCACCTGATGGAACTCGAGCGGCTCGATATAGCGTTTGCCCAGCGCGAATTGTTCGAAAGCGCGGTCAAGATGGGCCGGGCCGCGCTCAAATCGGCGGGCATCGATGACGAACAGGTAGAACGGGTCGAACGCGAATATCGCGCCCGCGACTGCGAGCGGCTCGAGCGGCAAAGCCAGACCGGCGACCTTCACGCCGGCGAGGAGCGTGCCTTCAGCGCCGAGCGGTCGTTGCCCGAAGTCGGCGACGATCAGGCGGAATTGCCGAGATAATCCTCGAGCGCGGCAACGATCGTTTCGACCACGTCGTGATGCGCTCCAGCGCCGCTCTTCACGTGAATATGGGCCTCGGCATAAGCCTGCCGCTCGACTTGCGCGAGCCGCTCCAGCGTTCCCCGGGGATCCTCCGTCTTGAGCAGTGGGCGAGTATCGCGACGCGCGGTTCGTTCGGCGAGAACGTCGACGGGTGCATCGAGCCAGACGGTAATCCCCTGTTTGTTCAAAAGGGCGCGCGTGGTCGGTTCGACGAATACTCCGCCACCAGTCGCGATGACCCGGACCTGGCCATCGATCAGGCGGGCGACCAGGCGGCGCTCGCCATCCCGATAATTTTCCTCGCCAAAGCGTTCGAACAATTCGCCCGCGGGGTAGCCGACGCTGTCCTCGATTGCGGCGTCGCTATCGATGAACGGAAGGCCAAGGCGCCTTGCAAGCCGCCTTCCAACGGTCGATTTGCCGACCCCCATCAGCCCGACAAGAACCACCGGGCGGTCAAGACGCTTCCCCACATCAGTCACGGGAAGGGGCTATACAGCGGCTTGCGCGCTCGGCAAAAGCGCCGCCATGCCCCGCATCGTCCCGCTCATTATAATGTTGATCGCAATCGTCGGCGGCCTGTTCGCCCTCTCGAAGCTGGTCAAGCAGCAGCCAACTCACCAGATCGAAATTGCCGTTCCCCAAGGACCGCCAGCCGGGGGCCAGGAGCATTAAAACGCTTTTCGCCCTGAGCGCGGCGGCGCTTGCGATCGCGCTTCCGGCACTCGCCCAGCAGCAGCCGCCTGTGCAATCTCCTGCGACGCCGGCAGCGAATGCGGCAGCGAATGCCGCTCCGGCCAATCAATATCCAGGAGGCGGAATCGGCGCCCGGACGCCCGAGGCGGCGACTGGCAAGCTGGCCAGCGACCAATCGCCCGCCGCGGCCGGCGGCGGCGATGAAAGCGCGGTTGAGGAAGTCGCGAACGTCAGTTTCGCGCCGCCCGCCGCGACTGTCGAATATCCCGGCTGGGCACGCCGGGATTTGTGGAGTGTGGGAAGCCTCGACCCGGCCGAACTCGGGCTTGGCGACAATGGCTTTGGATCTGCCAGCGGCGCGTTCCTGTCGACCCTGATGCGGCGGATGGATGTCCCGATCGCTTCGCGCTGGGCGCACATCGCGCTGCGCGACGCGCTGCTTGCGAAAATCCATGCTCCGGCGGCGGTCAATCCGGTCGACTGGGTCGCCGAACGCGCCTGGCTGCTTCTTAGGATGGGTGAAGCCGATGCGGCGCGGATGCTGGTCGCCGGCGTCGATACCGATCGTTTCACGCCCAAGATGGTCCAGGTCGGCGTTCAGACCGCACTTGCAACCGCCGATCCGCCGGCGTTGTGCCCGCTGGAAAGCGGAATCCGCCAGTATGACAAGAACATTCGCCAATTGGTCCAGGCGATGTGCGCCTCGCTCGCCGGCGAGCCCGAATCCGCATCGGCGCAAATCGATCAGGCGCGGCGCTATGGCCGGATCGGCGGAATTGACCTGGTGCTTGCCGAAAAGATTGTCGGCGCCGCTGCCAATACCCGCTCGGTGACGGTCGAATGGGAACCGGTCGAAACGCTGACGGCGTGGCGGTTCGGCCTTGCCGCCGGAGCTGGGCTGATTCCGCCCGATCGTCTGATCGCCGCGGCTTCGCCGCAGCTTCGCGCGTTCGAGGCGCGAGCCCCGCTACTGACCGCGCAGCAGCGCTTGCCAGCGGCGTTCGTGGCGGCTGGCCTCGGCGTGTTTTCGTCGCAGACAATGGTCGATCTCTATTCGTCGATTTACGATTCGACCGATCCCGACGCCCTGCCGACAAGCGACTCATGGCAGCTTCGCCAGGCCTATATCGGCAAGGATCCGGACGCTCGACTGGCCGCGATCCGCAAGGTTCTGGCGCTTGGCAAAGGTCCCCTTGCAACGGAAGGCGCCCGGGCTCTTGCAGCACGGGCCGCCACTCTGGTCACCCCCGACGCCAAGCTTGCAAAGGATGCACCCGAACTTATTTCGGCAATGCTTGCCGGCGGATACGATCAGGCGGCGGCGCGCTGGATTCCGGCTGTAAATGGCATGAGCAACGCAGAAGCGGATCGCTGCTGGGCAATGCTCGCGCTGGGCGCACCGAGCATTGGCGAAGTGGGATCGACTCGAATCTCGTCGTTCATCCGGCGTGACACCGGCCCCGGCCGGGTGCGAAGCGCGCTGGTCGTGGCCGGGCTCGCCGGTCTTGGCCGGATCAGCCAGGACACCGCCAATTCGCTCAATCGGCGGTACGGCCTGGGGCTTGGCCGAACGAGCAACTGGACCAGGATCATCGATAATGCCGCGGCGCGGGGACAGCCGGGCACGGTCCTGGTGCTGACCGGAACGGGCTTCCAGAGCGGCAGCATCGACCAGCTTCCCGCAGCGCATGTCTATCACGCGCTGATGGCTCTGCAGCGGACCGGACAGGACTTTTCAGCGCGGATGATTGCCGCCGAGTTGCTGTCCCGAACGTGACTCCCGACGATCGAGCTCTGGTCGATCGCTTCCTCGACATGATGGCAGCCGAGGCCGGAGCCTCCGGCCACACCCTTGCCGCCTATCGCAACGATCTTGAACGTGCCGCGCAAACCGCCGGGCCGCTCGCTACTGCTTCAGCGGACGATCTGTCGCTGCTCGGCAGCGCGTGGGCCCAGCTTGCGCCATCGACCGTCGCTCGCCGGTCAGCAGCTCTGCGCCGGTTCTTCGGCTTCCTCGTCGACGATGGACTGCGCTCGGACGACCCTTCCGCAGCGCTTCCGCGACCGCGATTCGAACGGCCGCTGCCGCGCATCCTCGAGGAAATCGAAGTCCAGCGCATGTTCGAGGCCGCCGAGGACCGGGCGTCGAGCGGCGAACGCGGCGCACTTCGCAACCTCGCGTTGCTTGAGCTGCTTTATGGTTCCGGGCTGCGAGCGAGCGAGCTGGTTGGCCTGCCTCGCGGAGCAGTCCGGCCAGGGCAACCGTTCCTGATGGTCCGAGGAAAGGGCGACAAGGATCGGCTGGTGCCGATCTCGTCACGAGCCCATGCCGCCGTGGCCGCTTGGACCGAGCAGGAATCGGGCGAAAGCATGTGGCTGTTTCCGAGCGGAAAATCGCATTTGAGTCGGGTGCGGCTGTTCCAGATCGTCCGGGCCATGGCCGCCGAGGCCGGCATCGCGCCCGAACGGGTCAGCCCACACGTCCTTCGCCACGCCTTTGCAACCCATCTGCTTTCGGGGGGTGCGGACTTGCGCGTTCTTCAGTCGCTGCTCGGTCATGCCGACATAGCCACCACCCAGATTTACACGCACGTTGACAGTGCCCGGCTGGTCGAGCTGGTCAACGCCCGCCATCCGCTCGCCACTCGCCAGCGTTGACGGCCAAGGCAGCTTCGTCCTACCCGCCCGGGCTAATGCAAACCTACCTTGATTTTGAAAAACCGATCGCCGAGCTCGATGAGCGGATTGCGGCACTTCGCGAAACCGCAAGCTCCGGCGCCGTCGACATCGATGCCGAGATCGCCCGGCTGGAAGCCAAGTCGAGCAAGCTTCTGCGCGAAACCTACGCCAGGCTGACGCCCTGGCAGAAGGCGCAGGTCGCGCGTCACCCGGAGAGGCCGCACTTCCGCGATTATGTCGCGGGCATCGCCGAGGATTTCGTCCCGCTGTCCGGCGATCGAGCATTTGCCGACGATCCTGCAATCATCGGCGGACTAGCGCGGATCGATGGCCGTCGAGTGCTTCTGATCGGGCACGAAAAGGGCGACGACACCGCGTCGCGGGTCAAGCATAATTTCGGGATGGCCAGGCCGGAAGGGTATCGCAAGGCAGTCCGGCTGATGGAGCTTGCTGACAGGTTCGGAATTCCGGTTGTCAGCCTAGTTGACACCTCGGGCGCTTTTCCCGGAGTCGAAGCGGAAGAACGCGGCCAGGCCGAAGCAATTGCCCGATCGACCCAGGCCTGTCTTGCACTCAAGGTGCCGATGATCGCCGCAATCGTCGGCGAAGGCGGCTCGGGAGGAGCGGTCGCAATCGCTGCCGCAAACCGCGTCTTGATGTTCGAGAACGCGATCTATTCAGTGATTTCTCCCGAAGGCTGCGCATCGATCCTGTGGCGCACTTCGGCAAAGGCCGCCGAAGCTGCCGAAGCGATGCGGATTACCGCCGCCGACCTTCGTTCGCTGGGCGTCGTCGATCGAATCATCACTGAGCCCCTTGGCGGCGCGCAGCGCGATCCGGAGGCCGCAATCGGCGCGCTCAAGGGGGCGCTGGTCGAAGAGCTCGACGGCTTTGGCAAGCTGAGCGGGAAAACGCTTCGCGACCAGCGCCGGGCGAAGTTTCTCGCGATCGGCTGAGGCCCTCGGCTCACCGGACTCAACCGGCTTAGTCATTCTCCGTTCAAATTCGCCGAGCCTATTGCGGGCGGAATGGAGGCAAAACCTGATGCGAATTCGCGTACTTTGGCTGGTTACAGCCGCGCTTGCAATCACACCCGCGGCAGCGCAGCAGGGGCGGTATCTCAATCCCCGCGACATCGACCAGGCCCGGCGCGAACATGCGCAGATGCTGCAGGAGCTGGGCGGCGCGGAGACCGGGCCGCGGGCGAGTTACGTCGAATCGATCGGCCGCCGGGTAGGCAGCTATTCGGGCCTTGCGGCACCTGGCCAGCAGCTTCATTTCACGACCTTGAATTCGGCCGTGGAGAATGCCTTTTCGGTCGCTGGCGGATACGTCTACGTCACTCGCCAATTGCTGACGATCATGAACGACGAGTCGGAATTGGCGTTCGCGCTTGGCCATGAAGTCGGCCACATCGCTGCCAACCACGCTCACATCCGCGAAGCCTATGTGCGGCGCAACCCGATGACGGTTTTCAGCCAGATGATCGGCGCGATGTTCGGCCAGTCGGGCATCAGCAACGCAATCGCTGCGCGTGCCAAGCTCGACTCGCTCAGTTTTTCTCGCGACCAAGAATATCAGGCAGATACGCTTGGCCTACGCTACATGATTGCCGCGGGCTACGATCCGGCCGGAGCAGCCGGGGTGCTTGGGGCGCTGAGCCGCGCCTCGGCGATGGAAACCCGGGTCCAGGGAAGGGCCAACCGGCAGACACCGGAGTGGGCCCGAACCCACCCGCTGAGCGAAAACCGAATGCAGCGCGCTCTACAGGAAGCCGCTGCAACGAGCCGGCTGGGCAAGGGCATTCGCAATCGCGATGCCTTTCTCAACGAGCTCGAAGGCGCATTTGTCGACGACGACCCGGCCCAGGGAATCATCGATGGGCCGTTGTTCACCCATCCCGACCTGCGCATCCAGTTCGCCGTGCCGCCGGGCTATCTGATGTCCAACGGCACCTTTGCAGTGACGGTATCTGGTTCGGCCGGGCGAGCGCAATTCAGCGGTGGCCGCTATTCCGGCCCGCTCGACCAATATATCCTCGGGGTGTTCCGCCAGTTGACCGGCGGTGGTCAGATCCAGCTGAATATTCCGCCGCCGCGGCATATCGTCGTCAATGGCATGCCCGCCGCGGTGACAACCGCCCGCTACCAGAGCGTGTCCGGCCCGATCGATGCGAGCGTCGTCGCCTATCAATGGGATGAGGGCCACGTCTATCATTTCGTCATGGTGACCCAGGGCGGAACGGGGATTGGTCAGTTCACGCCGATGATCAATTCGCTGCGCCGGATTTCGGTCCAGGAAGCGGCCGCGATCCGGCCGCGAGTGATCCACGTCGTCACCGTTCGGCCCGGCGACACGGTTCAGTCGCTGGCATCGCAAATGGCCTATCGCGATTTCAAGGTCGACCGGTTCGTTGCGCTGAACGGCTTGAGTGCAGGCGGCTTGCCACCGCCCGGCCAAAAGGTGAAATTGGTGATTTACGGGCCCCGGCGCGCTCCGGCGCGGAGGCCTGCATGAGTTCTGACCCGAAGGCCTACATCACTGCTCCGACATTGGTCTGAACGCGGCCCCACATGCTGCTTGAGCCGCCCGCCAAGCTCTGCAGGCCCACAATCATGGCAATGACGATCAGCCCACAAATCAAGCCATACTCAATGGCGGTTGCCCCACGCCGGCAGGCGGCGAGCACGCGCAATCTTTTACGGATAGCCATCAAGCCACCCTCCTCTGGTCCACGTCCACGGCGACAGGTCTATCCGTTGTGGGGTTAATAATTCTTCCCGCCAGACGGTTAATCGGGCTTCAGCCTTTGTCCGGACCAGGCAGCGAAGTGGAGGATTTCGAACAGCTCGACGGTGCGCCCGTCCTCGCCTGCCACAGCGAAAGCCTGCTCGGCCGCATTTCGAGCGCTTCGTCCAGCGAACCGCGGCCGTCGAGGGAGGATGTTGGTTGCTCCCATCGCCCGAAGGTCGCCGATAAGCCGGTCCAGCGAGCGATAGGCGACCTGCGCGCGGTCAATGTCAACGACCGGTCGAGCGAACCCCGCCTGATCAAGCAGCGGCGCAAGTGCGGCAGGCTCGATGCGCGGATGAACGTGCGGCGCTGCTGCGCCCGTCACCGCGTCCGCGGCGCGCATCGCCTGGCGCAATTGGGGCAGGCTGTTCCCACCCGCAACCGCGCCGATCAGCAAGCCGCCCGGAGCAAGGGCCCGGCGGATCTTTGCAAGCGCCAGCGGCAGATCGTTCACCGTATCGAGCGAGCCGATTGAAACGACAAGGTCATAGGCCAGCTCGGGCGCGTCCCAGCAGTCGTCCGCAACGGCATCGTCGAACAGTTCGACGCTGGCCGCGATCTGGCCCAGGCGGGGCAGCCAGTCGTCGCTTCGACTGCCGACCAGCAGTGCACGTTCGAATCGCCGATCGAGAAGTGCGAGCCGTTCCAGACAGTCGCCAAAGGCGCGCTCGTGGATGAACAGCTCGGGGCCCAGTCGGCGGGCCCGGGCACGGCGAAGCTCCCGAAGCTCCATGTCGAACAGCATAGGGTGGTCCGGCGGGGGCATGGCGCGCTTGTGCGATGCGCGGAGGCAGGCGACAAGCAGTGCGATGATCGCCGACCGAGCCCGCGCTGTCCTTCGCTGGATGCTCGACTTCGCACTTCCGCCGCGATGCGCCGGGTGCGGGGACATCGTCGGCGATGTTCACGGCTTTTGCGCCGACTGCTGGACCAAGGTCGATTTCCTCGGCGAGACGGGATGCGCGACCTGTGGCCTGCCGCTCGAGGCGACCGAGGCCGCGACGTGCGCCGCCTGTCTTGCCCGACCGCCAACAATCGCCCGCACGCGCTCGGCAGTCGCTTATGGCGAGATCAGTCGAGGGCTTGCTATCCGCCTGAAATATGGCCGCAAGGTCGCAATCGCCCGGACCATGGCGCGCTTCATGGCGCCGCTCGTCGGTCGGCCCGACGATCCCCTGCTGGTCCCGGTTCCACTTCACCGAACGCGGTTGTGGAGCCGCGGCTTCAACCAGTCGGCACTGGTCGCTCGCGAACTGTCCCGAAAACTGGGCATCGCGGTTGATCCGATGGCGCTCAAGCGGGTTCGCCGCACTCCGCCGCTCAAGGGCATGAGTGCGTCGCAGCGGCGCAGGATCGTGGCCGGTGCCTTTCGCGTTTCCGACCAGTCGGCGGTGGCCGGACGAACAATAATCCTGGTCGACGACGTGTTGACCACCGGAAGCACCGCGGAGGCCTGTGCCCGGTCCCTCAAGCGCGCCGGCGCGGCTCGGGTCGAACTGGTCAGCTGGGCGCGGGTGGTCCGCCCGGCGCAGTTGATGCGCTGACGTTTATCCCTAAATGTCAGGGGCAAGGGAGTCGCTCGTGAACAGCGTCGAAATTTATACAAAGACTTTTTGCGGCTATTGCTGGCGCGCGAAAATGATTCTTGAAAACAAAGGGATAGCATTCGCCGAAATCAGCGTCGACGTGGGTGGTGAAGCGCGCGATCAAATGCTTGTCCGGGCCAACGGGCGGTCGACTGTGCCGCAGATTTTCATCGGCGAGACCCACGTTGGCGGCTGCGACGAGCTTGTCGAACTCGAGCGCGCTGGAAAGCTCGACGCGCTGATCGCCGCCTGATCAATGACCCGGATCGCGCTGTTCCAGTCGACCACCGGGATCGATCCCGACACGAATGCCCAGGCGCTTGCGAAGGCGATCGCGCAAGCGGCGGCCGGCGGCGCGGCAATCCTCTTCACTCCCGAAATGTCGGGACTGCTTGATCGCGACACCGCGCGGGCCCGGCCCCGGCTTCATGGTGAAGCCGACGATCCGGTTCTGGCAGCGTCGCGTGAAGCGGCGAGGAAGCACGGCATATGGCTCCACCTGGGTTCACTCGGGGTGTTGGTGGAGGGTGACAAGGTCGCCAACCGCGGGTTCGTCATCGACCGCGAGGGCGTGATCCGCGGCCGCTATGACAAGCTCCATTTGTTCGACGTCGATCTTCCGACAGGCGAGATTTGGCGCGAATCCAATACCTATTCTGCCGGAAACCGAGTGACCTTGGTCAACGGAACTCCGGTGGGCAAGCTTGGCCTGACGATCTGCTACGACCTTCGCTTCCCGGCCTTGTTTGCCAAACTTGCCGAAGCCGATGCCGATGTCATTGCGGTGCCGGCGGCCTTCACCGTGCCGACTGGCAAGGCGCATTGGCACGTACTTCTTCGCGCCCGCGCAATCGAAGCCGGGCTGTTCGTGATCGCCGCTGCGCAGTCGGGCACCCACGAGGACGGACGCACCACTTTTGGTCACAGCCTGGTGGTTGATCCATGGGGCGAAGTGCTGCTCGACATGGGCGAGGGTAACGGCGTTGGCTTCGCAGATATCGACCTTAAGCAGATTTCGGAGGTTCGCGCGCGCATCCCGTCGCTTCGCCATCGCCGTCCGATTCCGGATGTTGGCGCCAACTGATCCACTCGATCAATTGATTGGGAAGCCGTCCCTGCGTATTCGGATGGTCGGCGGCCCCGTAGCTCAGCAGGATAGAGCGGCAGATTCCTAATCTGTAGGCCACTGGTTCGAATCCAGTCGGGGTCACCACGCGGCTTTTTTTGAGGTGGGGAATGGAGACGCAACAGCGCGAAATCGGGCCGGTCGGAGTGGTCCACCGGATGTTTTTCGAACACCCGCGCTCATTGGGCATGACCTGGCTCGGCCATGGCGTCGGCGCAGTGAAGATCGGGGCTGTGCTGGTCTCGGCGGGGCTGGCCTGCATCGTTCATGCCGTCGTTCCCGCCTGGTTCACCCAGACCGCGGGCAGAAAAGTTGCCGGGCTCCACGCCCACATGGTCGATCGCAAGGCGAATTCCGCCGACCCCGGCAACTGGCCAGACTATGAAATCTGACCGGGGTCTCCCGGTTGCGATCATTGGCGGCGGGTTTTCAGGCACCATGCTCGCCGCCCAGCTCGCTCGGCGTGGAATCGCGTCGGTCCTGATCGACGGCAGCGGCCGGATGGGGCGCGGGGTGGCCTATTCGACAACCGAGGGCGCGCACTTGCTCAATGTCCGGACTGAGGAAATGAGCGCATGGTCGGGCGAGAGCGAGCACTTCGCCCGGTCCTTCGCGCCCGGGGATCATGACCCGCGCGGCTTTGCCGAGCGGCGCCAGTTCGGGCGGTATCTCGGCACAATTCTCGACGAAGCGGTAGCCAGCGGCAAAGCGACGCCGGTCCAGGCGAGCGCGATCGGCGCGGCCCGCTCCGGTCCCGGCTGGCGGGTCGATCTCGACACTGGCGAAAGCGTCGAAGCCGCGGCGGTCGCGCTTGCGCTTGGTAATCAGCAACCCGAAGCGTTGCGCGCTCTGGCCGGAGCCGGGCCGCGCTTCATTGCCGACCCGTGGGCCGCGGATTCACGCGCCGCGGTTGCCGATCTGGCCCGGACTGGCGAGGCGGCGCTGCTGGTCGGCACCGGTTTGACGATGGTCGACCTGGTGCTGTCGCTCAATTCGGCTGGACACCGGGGGCATATCGTCGCGCTGTCGCGCCGCGGGCTGGTTCCCCGTTCGCACGCCGACGTCGACCCTGCGCCGGTCGAGCGCGAGGCGATCCCGTTCGGCAATTTGCGCGGCCTTGTGCGCTGGATTCGCTTGACCAGCGCGCAAGTCGGCTGGCGCGCCGCGATCGACAGCCTGCGCCCGCACAGCCAGCCGCTGTGGCAATCGCTTGGCAACGACCAGCAGCGCCGCTTCCTTCGTCATGCCCGGCCGTGGTGGGATGTTCATCGCCACCGCATTGCTCCCGAGGTCGGCCACCTGATCGCGCAACTGGTGGGGGAAGGACGGCTCCAGATCATTGCCGGACGGATCACCGGCGCCAGTGCCTCGGGCCTGGGACTCGATATCGCATTTCAGCGCCGCGGCGAAGGTACGGTCCGGACGGAGTCCTTCGCTTACGCATTCAATTGTACCGGGCCGTTGCACCTGATCGCACGAACCCGCGATCGCTTGCTTCGAAGCCTCCTCGACAGCGGGGAAATCCGGCCTGACGGTCTTGGCATTGGCCTCGATGTCGACGGGCAGGCTCGAGCAGGTGCGCGGCTTTGGGCACTTGGGCCCCTGACCAAGGGCCGGTATTGGGAAATCGTCGCAGTGCCTGATATCCGGGAGCAGGCGGCAGCCGTAGCCAAGGACATTGAAACGGAGCTTGGGAGATGAGCGATCACGGCGATCCGGAAGACGGCGACCTCGTCGAATCGTCGCCCGAATGTCCCATTCCAGCCGACGTGTCGGAGGCAATCCGGACCCTCATTCGCTGGGCCGGTGACGATCCTGCGCGCGAAGGTCTGCGCGACACGCCTCGGCGGGTAGCGCGCGCCTGGCGCGAATATTTCCGTGGCTACGGCGAAGATCCCGCAATCCACCTTCATCGCACGTTCGACGAGGTTGGCGGCTATGACGAAATCGTTCTTCTCAAGGACATTCCGTTCCAGTCCCACTGCGAGCATCACCTCGCGCCGATTATCGGCAAGGCATCGATTGCGTATCTGCCCGGCGACAAGGTTGTCGGGATCAGCAAGCTTGCCCGGGTTCTCCACGGATATGCCAAACGGCTCCAGGTGCAGGAACGACTGACCGCGCAGGTGGCCGACGCCATCTGGCAACATCTGGAGCCCAAGGGCGTCGCGGTGGTAATCGAGGCGAGCCACGCCTGCATGACGTCACGCGGGGTGGCCACTCCGGGGGTGATGATGACCACCAGCCGGATGATGGGCACGTTCCGTGAGGACGAGCGAAGCCGCCGCGAAGTGCTTGCGTTGATGGGCTATTGACCCGGGCGGCAAACGGGGCGGCCCCATTGCTGGAATCGCCCCGCGTGCGCCCGTCCGGAATTCCGTTCGGCGGCTTGTTTAGCTGATTAGGCCGACGCTTCGAGACCGTGCTTGAGTTCGCTCATCTGGTCGTGGCCTGACTTGACCGACTGGAAGGCGCTTTCGACCACCGAGCGGCTTTCGCTGCTCAGATGTTCGCTGTTCAGCGCGGTCTCGAACTTTTCCTTGAGATAATCCTCACCGCGCTCCACCTCGTTGATGATCGACTGGTCGTCGCGCCCGGTGATCGCGGCCTTGAGATCAAGGAAGCGCTGGTGGGTAGCGCCCATGAACGATCCATCGTCCTCGGGATTACCGCCAAGGCGCTGAACTTCGGCGCGAAGCTGTTCGACGACCTTCTGGCGCTCGCTTGCGCGGTCGCGGAAGAGTTGCTGGAAACGGCCCGAATCGCTGTTCGAAGCAGCGTCTTCGTAGCCCTTGATGCTGTCGATGGTGGTCGCGATCAGCGTGTTCAGCGCAACGATGTCGTCCTTTTGCTCGGTCATTCTCAAATCTCCGTAAAAAGGGGTTCGGACGGTCAACGCATGAGCAGCCAAGCGGATGCTCTGGCGGAACCCCGGAGCGAGGCGTAAACCGCAAATTGAGCGCGCTTCACCGCTCGCGCGTTCAAGTGCAGGGGGATGGACGATGGGACTGACAAGGCGCGGGTTGCTAGAGGCGATGGGCTCGATCGGTGGCGCCGGCGCTGCCTATGCGGCGATGGAAACGCTTGGACTTGCCGTTCCATCGCCCGCCGGGGCAGAGAATTTCGCGCTTGACCGCAACTCAGGCGGGGGCCGCTCGGTCGTGATTCTCGGAGCGGGCATTGCCGGGCTCGTTTCGGCCTATGAGCTTGGCCGCGCCGGGTACAAGGTCACGGTTCTAGAAGCCCGCAACCGCATAGGCGGGCGGGCGTGGACGATCCGCGGAGGCGACCGAATCGTCCAGACCGGCCGTCCCGACCAGGTCGCAAGCTTTGCCCCGGGGGAATATTTCAACCCCGGCCCGACGCGCATTCCGAGCACCCACCGCGGAATTCTGAGCTATGCCCGCCGGTTCGGAGTCGCGCTCCAACCTTTCGTCAACGGCAACCGCAATGCCGGCTGGGATTTCGCCGGCAAGGTCCAGCCCGAGCGGCGGATGGTGTTCGACATGCATGGCCATATGTCGGAACTGCTGGCCAAGGCGATCGACCAGCATGCGCTGGATAAGCAAGTCCCCAAGGGTGAACTGACCATGATGCGCGAATTTTTAGGCTTCTACGGCCAGCTTGACGACAAGGGCCGCTACGTTCCCAACGGCTCATCGGGCTATTCAACCAATCCGGGTGGCTACGGCCAGGTTCCGATTGCCTTGCCGCCGCTTGGCCCTGCCGAGCTCGCTCCGACTCGCGCGGTCGGGCTGCCTTATGTGTTCGAAAGCATCTGGGACATGCAGGCGACGATGCTCCAGCCGATTGGCGGGATGGATCGCATCGTCCACGCGATCTACGACCAAGTGAAGCCCACGGTGCGGCTCGGCACCGAGGTCAATGCAATCCGCCGCATCGGTCCGAAAGTTCGCATCGAACATGGGCCCGGGCATCAGGCGACCGAGGCGGATTATTGCATTTGCACACTGCCGCTGCCGATACTGAAGCGAATCCCGAGCGATTTTTCGACTTCAAAGAAGGCGGCCATGGCAGCGGCTCCGGGCTATATCCACAGCGTCAAGGCGGCGTTCGAAGCGCCGCGATTCTGGGAAACAGACGACAATATCTTCGGCGGTCTGGCGTGGACCGACCGCCTCAACGAAAATGTCATCTACCCATCACATGACCTGGGGTCGCCGCGCGGTGTCCTCGTCGCGGCCTATGCCGCGGGCTGGACCAACGATGACAATCCCGACCGCTTCTCGAATCTCAGTCACGAGGAGCGGTTTCAGATTTGCCGCGACTCGATCGAAGCGTTCCATCCGGGCCGGTCGCATCTGCTGTCAAAGGGCGTGACCGTGGCCTGGGGCCTGACTCCGTTTTCCGAAGGCGTTGGACCAATGTGGCCCGACGAGCCGCGGGTTGGCGGAGCCGGTCGCGGGCCGGACTATGCCGAGCTTTTCCGGCCGGAAGGACCGATTCTTTTTGCCGGAGAGCACCTCAGCTACCAGCAGACGTGGCAGGAGGGGGGCGTGGTGTCGGCCCAGGCCGCGCTGCAATTGCTTGCGCAGATGCGCAAAGGCGTGTCCGCCAAAGTCTGGCGTAATCGACGCGCGCGCCATAGACTGGTTGACCAGGAGGTTTTCAGCCCATGACCGCGTTCAAATGTGCCATCCTTGCTGCCGTGTTGCTTGTTGCAGGGCCGGTCCATGCCGCGCCCCGGCCAGCGGTCTCGATCGCCGCTGCAGTGGCCGCGCCGGGCCGAAGCGCGGACAATGTGAAGCTCGACGCCAGCCGCAAGCCGGCCGAGGTTCTGCGCTTTCTCGGCCTCCGACCCGGAATGACTGCCCTCGACCTGTTCGGAGGCAATCGATATTGGGCCGAGATCATGGTCCGGTCGGTCGGCCCCAGAGGCAGGGTCGTGGTGTGGGAACCGAGCCAGTTCGACAGTCCCGACAGCGACAAGGCGTTTGCGGAGTTCGCCGCCAAAAATCCCAATGTGTCGATGGTGACGACGCCGTTTGAAGCGATCGCGCTGCCGCGCAATGCCGCTGACCTGGTGATGCTCAACCTAAATTATCATGACGCTTATTGGGAAAGCAGCAAGTACAAGATCCCGCGGATGAACCCCGCGGATTTCCTAAAGGCGGTTTATCGGGCGATGAAGCCGGGTGCGGTGATCGGCGTCATCGACCATATTGCCAACGCCAATGCCGACACCCGCGCGACGGTCGAGAAGTATCATCGGATCGACCCCAAGGTCGTTCGTGCCGACTTTGCTCGGGCCGGGTTCCGGTTCGCCGGGAGCAGCGCCATCCTGCGCAACCCTGCGGACGATCATCTCTCGCTGGTGTTCGATCCGAAGATTCGCGGCAAGTCCGACCGCTTCATCTACAAGTTCCGGAAGCCGCGTTGAGCTCTGAAAAGGCGTCGGTCGAACCGTCGCCGGCCGAGGGATTTCGCGCCTATTGGACGCTAGTTGCACTTGTCGCCGGGCTGGCCATTGGTGCGCTTGTCGGCGGTTCGGCAAGTGCCGCTGCAACGACCGCTGGAGGGGTTGCGTCGTTCGTCGGCGCACTGTGGCTCAATGCGCTCAAGATGACTGTGATTCCGCTGCTCGTCGCACTGCTGATCGTCGGCATCGCCAAGAGCCGCGAAGCCGCCGCCGGCGGTCGGATCGCCGCTCGGTCGGTCTTGTGGACGGTCATCATCTGCACGCTATCCGCGATCGCCGGAGCAGTCATCATCATGGTCCTGACCAGGATCCTGCCGTTACCGCGCGAAACCGCGCTTGCACTTCAGGGCGCGCTGTCGGGAGTTGATCAGAAGTCTGCAGTCGCGCTTCCGGGCATGGTCGATTTCTTCAAGGGCATCATACCCGACAATGTGTTCGCCGCAGCGACCAATGGCGACGTCCTTCCGCTGGTCGTATTTTCCGTTCTGTTCGCGCTTGCGCTGGCCCGGATTTCCGCCGCCGGGCGCAAGGCCATCGTCACGCTTTTTGAAGCGATTGCCGATGCGTTGATCGTCATTATCGGCTGGGTTCTGTGGGTTGCTCCGCTTGGCGTATTTGCGCTGGCCTACAGCGTCGGCACAGCCGCCGGCGGCGCGGCGTTTGCCGGGCTGGGTCATTATGTCCTGCTGATCTCGATTGTCGGAATACTCGTTACGCTTGCTGCCTACCCGCTGGGCATCATTGCCGGCCGAGTCGCTCCGGGGGCGTTTGTCCGAAACATGATCGGCGCTCAGGCAGTTGCGATTTCCACCCGCTCGTCGCTCGCCTCGCTCCCCGCAATGCTGGCATCGACGCGCGGAATGGGGGTTCGCCCGCAGGTCGCGGAGGTGGCACTGCCGATCGCGGTTGCGCTGTTCCGGGCAACCGGCCCGGCGATGAACGTCGCGGTCGCATTCTATGTCGCTCACTGGCTCGGCGTGCAGCCCAGCGCTGGTCAAATGATTGCGGCGACCGCGGTCGGGGCGGTGATGAGCTACGGCGCGGTCAGCTTGCCCGGAGAAATCAGCTTCATCAGCTCGATTGCGCCCATTGCACTGGCCCTGGGCGTTCCGATCGCGCCGCTGGCACTGCTTGTCGCGGTCGAGATGGTGCCTGATATTTTCCGCACCGTCGGAAATGTCACGATGGATGTCGCAGTCACCGCCGCAGTCGACCGTTCGGTCGGCAAAAACGCGACGGGTTCCTGAACCGCCACTGACCCCCTTTCGTACGTTTGACGAATTCTGGCGGGCCTTTGTCCGTAGGCCGACAAAGCGTGTCTCGTCGTCGAACCGGCCGGGACTTGGCCGGAATTGGTCGTCATCAGGGTCATCGCGACGCGGGACACCCAATGCGAAGTTCCACTACCCGACGGGCTCCGCTGGCCTCCCCAGCCGCTCCCGCGTCGCACAGGAGGAGACGCCAGATGTTGAAGACCCTTGTTGTGCTTGCTTCGCTGATAACGGCGGGAGTGTTGGTCGTTCCGACCATCAGCCTCGCTTCGCAGTTCGTCTAACGCCCGGCCATTGCCCGAACTCGATCCGAATAGAGGCGCCCCACCGGTTGCTCTTCGCCGTCGGCCAGACGGGCAATCCAGCGACCCGAAGGATTGCGCGTGAAGCCGGTGACGAAATCCTTGCGAACGATTGCCGACCGGTGAAGCCGTACGAACAGCTCCGGATCAAGCCCTTCCTCAAGCGCTGCCATGCTGTGGTGAATGAGCCAGCTCCGCCGTCCGACATGAAGCCGCATATAGTCGCGCTCGGCCGAAACCCGGTCGACATCGCGCGCTGCGATGCGCACCAGCCCGGAAAGGTCGGAGGCCCAGAACTCCTCGAGCCATTGGGCTGAGCGGGCGGGCGCGGACTGGTCGGCGCGGCTGACCAGATAGGCTTTTGCTCGATCGAGCGCCCGTTGAAGCCGCTGCGGGTCGACCGGCTTCATCAAATAATCGACCGCTTCGACTTCGAAAGCTGCAACCGCAAACTGATCGAAAGCAGTCACGAACACCACCGCCGGAGACCGGTCCTGGGCAGCGAGCGCACGGGCTACGCCGATGCCGTCGAGGCCGGGCATCGCGATATCGAGAAGCACAACCTCGGGGTGGAGCGCCGCGGCAAGGTTGATCGCGCTGTCGCCATCACTTGCGGTGCCGACCAGTATCGCGCCCTCGGCGCGTGCAAGCAGCAGCTGCAACCGTTCAGCGGCGAGCGGCTCGTCGTCGGCGATGAGAACCCGAAGCGGCTGGTCGTCAGTCACGCATTTCGACCGGAATGGTAAGTGCGACCTTGTAGCCGCCGCCGCTGATCGGACCGAACAGGCACGAGGCGCGCTCGCCAAACCGGGCTTCAAGTCGCTGGCAGACGTTGGCAAGCCCGAGACCCGTGCCTTCGTGGCTTGCGGCCGCGAGCTCGCTGTGCCCACCGTGCTTCAGCCGATTGGTGATTTCCAGAAGCATTCGGCCGTCGCTCGCAGCCTTGGCTTCGATCCGAACAAGCACCGTCTTGCGGCTTTTCGAAACGCCATATTTGATGGCATTTTCAATGAGCGGCTGGAGGATCAGCGCCGGCAGCCGAGCCAGTTCGAATTCACTCGGCACGTCGATCTCGACCTGCAAACGATCGGGAAAGCGCGCCTTTTCGATGTCGAGATAGAGGCGTTGAAGTCCGATTTCCTCGGCCAGCGTGACGTCGGCCCCGGGGTCGAGCGACAGGCTCGAGCGGAAGAACGTGGAAAGCGCGAGAAGCATTGCTTCGGCGCGGTCGGTGCGGCCGGTCATGACCAGCGAGGACAGGCTATTGAGGGTATTGAACAGGAAGTGCGGGTTGACCTGATATCGCAGCGCCCGAACCTGCGCAGCCTGCGCCGCGCTTTCGGCCTCGGCCAGTTGCCGTTGCGCGCGAAGCGCCTCGGCCTGGGCCTGACTGGCGAGATAAAAGGCGCTCCAGCCGATGAAGAAGAACAGCCAGATCACCGCTGCATCGAGAACGAAGCGGATGCGCTGCATCGGATCGATCTGGCCGATCTTGGGCATCGTCAGAACCAGCGGCTCCTGGGCGGTGCGCTCGATCCGCACCTGTTGGCCCTTTTCGATGACGGTGAAGCCCTCGCGCGCCTGGTAGCGAATCTGCTCGCGGCTTTCCCGCATCATGTCATGGGTTGCAACCAGCGTGGTGCCCATGACCAGTGCGCCAATCGCCGACGCAATTCCGGCAATGACTGCTTTGCGACGAAGCGGGCGCCGATGGCCGATGACCGCGATTGCGGCATAGACGAGGCCGTTGATGATGATTCCGATGGCGATGATCGCGAGCTTGTTCTCAAGCGTGGTCCAGGGGTCGGAGCCAAGGAAGGCCCGAGCCACCACCGTGACCGCGTAGAATAGCCAAAATCCGAGGATCGCCTTGGTTGCAAAGCGCCAGTCGGCGAACCGGCGTTGCGCCACGGGTGGCGAAATCATGAACATCCGCTCCTCATGTCGCAAAACAGGGCCCGCGCAAACCACCGTTTGTCCGTTGGCAGAAACGCTGCCGCTGCCGGTCGAAACGCTGGCCTTCGGGAACGCGCTAGCGCTTCGCGTCGTTACACGATCACGCTGACCGAGCCGCAGGCACATGACGGCAAGCAGGATTGGGGACACGATTTGAACGACGATCGCAAGACGGACCACACGGCCGACAAGGAACGCACGCCGGCCCCGGTGCTTTCGGCTCCGCCGGAGCGCGAACTCGAGCGCAAGCTCAGGCGCAATCCCGATGACCTGGACGCCAAAGTCGATGTCGGAAGCGATCAATCGATGGATGCTTCGGATCCGTCCGCAGCGGCGCAGCCGGGATCTACCAGCGAGCCTGCTCCCTCGTCCGGATTTCCTGAAAAGGACGACGAATAGTTACTTTGGCGTCACAAAATTCGACCAGCGTTGCAATAAATCAACAATCCACAGTTTTAATGCCACGCGTCAATTTCTGCCCTTGCTGACGGGACTCCCCTCTGATTCAATATGAATGAGGGGTGGGATCGTGGTTAAGATTATCGAAACCGAAGCCACCGCATGATCCCTCCTGGGCAGAAGGAGTCGGGTTCATGATTACGCGGACCAGCCAGCCGGCAAGTGGCGCGATGCTGATCTCGGAAATGAAGGAGTTTGCGGGCTTTCCAAAGGCGACCCAGCGGTTCATCCGCCGGTCTCTCGATGTTGCTTACGGGCGCCGCGATCCGATCGAATGCTGGTCTCGCGACGAAGGCGAGGCTGCATCAATTCGCGCTCAGGCGCGGCTTTACAAGCAGCTCGATCATCTCCGCCTGCAGGTTCCGGACGATAGCGGTCTCGACATGATCGAACCGTTCGTCGGAATGCTGATCACTTTGTCGGCCTTTGACCTTGGACAGGATCGGCTGCCCAACTTCGCCGCTTATCGGTTCTTGTACGAGCGTCTGATCGGCGCGTCGTCCCGGCCGTGGCTGCCGGCCGCGTTCTGCGCCGCAGCAGCGCTTCCACACCTTCACCCTGACCGTCGCCGGCTGCTTTTGCAGTCGATCAGCGAAAGCGCAGCGACGGCGGCGGGATGGTCAGGCCGCGAACCGGTGTTCTGGCCGGAATGGGTCGAAAAGGTCGACCTTCAGGCGGCTGCCTAGAGTTCCGCTTTATCGGCCGCGGTTGGCGAGTTCGTCGACCAGGCTTTGCGCGAATTTGATCAGCGTGTCGTCGCGCGCACCCATCACCAGGATTCGGTCGCCGGGCCGGGCTTTGTCGACCAGCGCGCTGCCAATCGCGGCTCGGTCGGCAATATGCTGCGCAGCCCGGCCGAGCGCCGACACACGATCCGCAAGCCAGTCGCTGCCGCGCGACCGGTCAGTGGTCCCGCCCTGGTAGACCGGATCGGGCAGAAACAGCTGGTCGTCCGGCGCCATTCCACCGGCGAAGCTCGCTGCAAGCTCGTCGCCGATTTTGGCAAGCGGTCCAAAGCCGTGTGGCTGGAACATGACGAGGAGGCGGCCGGGATGGGCGCGAAGCGTTGCGAAGGTCGCCTCGATCTTGTCGGGATTATGCGCAAAATCGTCGATCACGGTGACACCGCCAGCAGTTCCGACCGTTTCAAGACGCCGCTTCAACCCTTCGAACCGGGCGATTGCACTGACCGAGTCGGCGATCTCAACGCCGAGCAGCCGGGTGGCTGCAATCGCTGCCAGGGCGTTGGAGGCATTGTGCCGGCCGGGCACCTGCAGCCGGACCTCGTGCCGCTCACCTTCCGCCTCGAGCGCGAAGGTTAAGCCGTCGTTGTGCAGCTCCAGGGCCTTGCCCATGAATTGCGCGCCGGGGCTGTCGAGCCCGTAACCGGCGACCTTGCCGGCGGGAAGCGCTTCGGCCAGCGCGCGGGTTTCGGGATCGTCGAGGTTAAGCACGGCCCGCTGAGCGGCCTTGAGGAAGCCCGCGAACAGCCCGCGCAGCTCGGCCATCTCCTTGTGATCGAGGCTGATGTTTGTCAGCACCGCAATTTCCGGCCGGTAGAGCGAGATTGAGCCGTCGCTTTCGTCGACCTCGCTGACGAACAGCTCGGGATCGCCGACCAAGGCGCTTGCAAAGAGCGCCGATGGAGTGACGAAATTCTTCATGACGGCGCCATTCATGACCGTCGGCTGGCGGTGGTTGGCTTGGAGTATCCAGCCGATCATCCCAGTCACGGTGGACTTGCCGCTGGTGCCCCCGATCGCGACGCTGCGCTGTGCCGCATTTAAAAGCTGCGCGAGAAACTGGGGCCGGGTGACATGGGTCAGGCCAAGTTCGCGAGCGCGGACGACATCGGGGACCGAATCCTCGACCGCCGCCGAGGTCACCAGGGTCATGCCTGGCTCAAGTCCCGAGCCATCCTGGGGGAACAGCGCGATGCCAAGCGATCGAAGATAATCGAACTTGTCCGGGGTCCGGCCGGCGTCGAGCGAACGATCTGAGCCGGAGACCTTGTTGCCCGCGGCCCGGACGATCGAGGCGAGTGGCAGCATCCCGCTGCCGCCAATGCCGCTGAAGAAGATCGGGGTGTCAATCATCGCGCGGCCCTATTGCGCGTACGGCGCGAACACAAATAGGGAGTTGGAATGCGTATTGCCGTCGTCGCCCCAAGCTGCCCGTTAAGCCGCGACGCCGCGGACGCGGTGAGTGCAATCGTTGCCGCTCGCGGCGACTGCGAAATCGCGATTCATCCGCAATGCTTTCTTGCGGACGGCCATTTCGCCGGCCCGGACGAGGCCCGCCTTGCAGCGCTTCGCGAAGTGATCGCCGATCCGGCGGTCGACGCCGTCTGGTTCGCGCGGGGTGGCTATGGATCCAACCGCATCGCCGATGACCTGCTTGGCGCGCTGCCGAGTGGGGCGGCGGGCAAGTGCGTCATGGGTTACAGCGACGCCGGTTTCCTTCTCGCCGGACTGCACAAGGTGGGGGTCGATGTCGCTTGGGGCCCGATGCCCCAGGACGTCCTTCGCGAGGCGGGTGAGGGGGCGATCCACCGATCGCTCGACTGGCTGGTGCGCCGCGACGCGGCCGCGATCGAGCGGGGCATCAAGGGACCTGCGATGGCCTTCAACCTGACGGTCCTGTCGAACCTGCTCGGAACGCCGCTCGAGCCTGACTTCGCCGGAATTGACCTGATGATCGAGGAGGTCGGCGAACAGCTCTATCGGATCGACCGGACGATGTTCCATGTGACCGCCAGCGCGAATGTCCGCCGGGCGGCGCGGCTTCGGCTTGGCCGGGTCAGCGACATCATCACCAACCAGCCGGAATTCGGTTTCGATGAAGCGGCGCTCGTCGAGGAATGGTGCGCCCGGTCGGGCATCGCTTTTGGCGGTCGGGCCGACATCGGCCACGACGCCGGCAATCGGGTCGTCCCATTCCCTCGCGCAAAAGCTGATTGAGATTGCGCTGCCCATTGCAAAGCCCTCCCAGTTGCGCTCTATCTGGAGGCGGACAACAGGAGGGCCATGATGGCAGAAGGTCGTAAAGCAGGGGGCGGGCTGGCCCGCCCGGTTCAACCGTCGGCAGATCTCGCGGCAATTACCGGTAGCGATCCGCTTCCGCGCAGCCAGGTCGTGTCGAAGATGTGGGACTATATCCGTAAGAATAATCTGCAAAACCCTGCAAACAAGCGGGAAATTCTTGCAGACGACAAACTGAAAAAGGTTTTTGGCGGCAAGGACGCGGTCAGCATGTTCGAAATGAACAAGCACCTGTCCAACCACCTTAAATAGAAATCGGCTTCACCGACAATGAGAGGGCCCGCTTTGGCGGGTCCTTTTTTATGTGGGGTCGGTCCGACTCGGGCGCGGTTTCACCCGCGCCAAAGGCCGTCCAGCTTTTCAGCTGTAACCGGAAAACCGAGATCGTCCGGGATGGTGATGAATTTCTCGCCGTCCCGTTCCTCCACCCACGGAGTGATCGCACGGACCGCGTGAGCAAGCGCATCGGCGCGGATGTCCTCGAACGAACTGCATCGGGCAAGCCGTTCGAGCGTTCGCCGGGTCGGGAAGATCAGTCGCGCCCGGCCGTCCCGCTCGCTTTGCAAAAGGTCGGCAGCGCCAACCCAGGCCGCGCCGGCGCATTCGCCGGCGATAATTTGCGGCTGCCAATCACCCGCCGGGCATCGCGCGACGTAAAACAGAGTGTCGAACCGGCGCACCGCGTGAAACTCGGGCACCCATCGCGCGAACAGAGTGAGGGCCGACCAGTCGATTGCAAGCCCCGCCCCATCCAGAATCGCGGCGAAGTCAGCGCTGGTGGCGAGCTTGGCCTGCATTTGGCGCGCATCGTCCGCTGTCGGGGTTGGCGTCAGGGCCGCGGGCACCGCGGTTTCCTCAAGCGTTTCCCGAATTGCCGCGATCATCGCTGCAACTGCTGCACAATCGCGGCCCAATCGCGTCGCAAGCACGCGGTCGGCCGGGTCGATTCGCCCCCCGGGAAAGACCCATGCGCCAGCGGCGAACGCCATCGCTTGCGCGCGCTCGACCATCAGCAGTTCCGGGCGACCCCCTGGCGAATCGCGAACGAGGATTAGAGTCGCGGCCGGGATCGCCTCATCGGCCACTACATCCCGCTGACGTTCTGTTCCTGATCGTCGGAGCTGGTTTCGGGCACGCTCGCCGAGGCATTGACGTCGGCGGCGACTTGGTTGTCCGCGGTTGCGGTGATGGCGGCATCCATCGCCGCTTCGTTGGCCTGTTCGTTGAGCATGTCGACACTCGGCTGGTTCAGCTCGACATTATTGACCTGGTCCTGGTTGCTATTGTTGCACGCGGCAACGCCAAGGGCGGTGGTGACGATCAGCGCAAAGTCGAATTTTTTCACGAGTCTAATCCCCTGCAAGTGAAACAGTCGGTCCCCACCATATCAGGACTGATGCGCGACATTCCAGAGCCATTCCTTGTGAATGCGGTCCCAAATCGCTAAATAGGGCAGGCCGGGCAACCGGCTATGTCGGTAGAATGTCAGGTGGAATAAGTATCTCGGACCCGGGGGGCAGTACCCCGGCGCCTCCACCATCAGCCGCGACGCCGGAAACGGGGACGCGTTTGCTGATGGGGGCGAAATAGGATCGACGAGTGCGGTAAAGACCTGGTTGCCGATCGGTATGGATGCCACCGTGACGGCTCAATCACATAAGTGCCAACGATAACGAGGCTCTTGCAATTGCTGCGTAACAACGTCCTAACGGACTGAGTTACAAAGACAAAAGCGCGGTCGGACCCCGCCGGGCAACAGAAGGGGATTCCAGCGGTTCGGGGAGCACCGGGCAACAGAAGCTCCCCACTTTTTCTAGCGTCGCCTCAACTCGTCCCTGATTTCGCTCAACAGCTCGACTTCCGTCGGGCTAGCGGGGACGTCCGCTTCCCTGCGCATCGCGCGATTGGCGGCCTTGATCATCAGGAAGATGATGAACGCCAGGATGACGAAGCTAACGAGCTGCGTGACGAACGCGCCCCACCCAAGCACCGGCGCGCCTGCTTTCTTCAGCGCGGCATAATCGGTCATAGCGCCATGATAATCGGCAGGGACCGGGCCAAGCAGCAGGAAATGGCTCGAAAAATCGAGTCCGCCGAAAAGTTTGCCGATGATCGGCATGATAATGTCGTCGGTCAGGCTGGCGACGATCTTGGCAAAGGCCGCGCCGATAATGACCGCCACCGCGAGATCGAGCACATTGCCCTTGGCGATGAAGTTGCGGAATTCTTTCAGCATGGCGCTTTCCCCCGGTCAGTCGCGGCCACACTAGCTCAATCCAGCGGGATTGGCAGTCGGCCCTGTGTTGCATTCGTAAGCCAGCATTGAAACAGCGCTGCCGCCCCTATACCTAACTCCTCGCTTAACTTGGGGAGTGTGGACATGAGCTTTCTTCGCCGTTTCGGCCTGCTTGCACCGCTGGCCGCGCTCAGCCTTGGCGGCTGCGGCCTCAATAGCGTTCCGACTGCCGAAGAGAACGTCAACGCCAAGTGGGCAAATCTCCAGGCCGATTACCAGCGCCGGGGAGACCTCATTCCCAACCTCGTCGCCACCGTGAAGGGCTACGCCAAGCAGGAAAGCAGCGTCCTGATTGCGGTTACGCAGGCCCGCGCCGATGCTGGCAAGGTGACGCTCAACGCCAGCGACCTTTCCGACTCCGCCAAGGTGAAGGCGTTCAATGACGCGCAAGGGCGGCTAACGCAGGCCATCGTGCCGCTGCAGCGGCTTCAGGAAGCCTATCCGGACCTCAAGTCGAACCAGAATTTCCTTGCGCTCCAGGACCAGCTGGAAGGCACGGAGAACCGCATCAACGCCTCTCGCCGCGATTATAATGAATCTGTGCAGGCCTATAACACCCGCATCCGCACCTTCCCCGACGCGGTCGGCGCAAAGATCTTCTATGGCGCCAAGCCCAAGGTGCCGTTCGAGGCTTCGGCTGCAGCCCAGCAGTCGCCCACCGTCGATTTCAACGCGAGCTGAGGTGACGCGGCTATTCGCGGCATTGTGGCTGGCGCTGTTCGCGCTGGCTGCCCCCGCGTCCGCGCAGACGTTTCCGGCGCTGACCGGGCGGGTCGTCGACCAGGCTCACCTGCTTAGCCCCGCGCAGGTCGTGGACATCACCAGCAAGTCGCAAGCGCTGGAAGCGCAGAGCGGCCGCCAGTTCGTGGTTGCGACCGTCAACAGCCTCGAAGGTTATCCAATCGAGGATTACTCTTACCACCTGTTGCGTGACTGGAAACTTGGGAGCGCCAAGAACAACGACGGAGTTCTCCTGGTCGTAGCGCCGAATGAGCGTAAAGTCTGGATTACAACCGGGTACGGCGCCGGCGGCTTCCTGACTGACGCGATGTCGGGGGTGATCGTCCGCGACGATATCCTGCCCCACTTCAAGCAGAACCCGCCCGATTATGGCGGCGGGATCCAAGCAGGCTCAAACACGGTCATCAAGCAGATGAGCCTTCCGCCCGAAGAAGCGGCGAAAAACGTCGCCAAAGCGGGGCAGGCGCAACAGCAACGCCAGCATTCGGGCGGCGGCACGATACCGGTGATTTTCTGGCTGATGATCATCGGCTTTGTCGTCCTCTCGCACTTCCGCCGCGGCCGCGGCCGTCGCTACCGGTCGCGCTCGGGCAGAATTAGCCCGTGGGTCATGCTGTGGGGCCTCAATGAGCTTAGCCGAGGCTCGCGCGGAAGCGGCTGGGGCGGTGGCTCGTCCTGGGGCGGCGGCGGCGGCGGGTTCGGCGGGGGTGGTGGATTCTCCGGCGGCGGCGGTTCAGGCGGCGGCGGCGGCGCGGGTGGAAGCTGGTGATCCGGAAGCTTTCCAAGCAAGACCATGACAAGGTCTCCGTTGCGGTCACCGCGGCGGAAGCGAGCAGCAGCGGCGAGATCGTCGTTGTCGCGACGCCGATCAGCGACGCTTATCATGACGTCGCGCTGCACTGGGCGTTGGTGCCGCTATTCGCGGTCCTCGCCTGGGCCGCGTGGCGCCCGACAGCACTCGCCTGGTGGCATGATTTGCTGTTCGGCGGCTGGCAGCCCGAGCCGACGCAAAGCCAGTTGTTTACGCTGCTGATGTTCTTCGCGGCGCTCAAGTTCACGATTGCACTGCTGATTCTGAAGTGGATGCCGCTTCGGCTGTTCCTGACGCCGGCGGCAACCAAGCATCGTCGCGTGCGCCGGCGCGCAATCGCCATCTTTCAGGCCGCAGCCGCTGGGCGGACCACCGGCCGAACCGGCATTCTGATCTATCTCTCGCTCGCGGAACGGCGCGCGGAAATCGTCGCCGACCAGGCGATCCTCGAGGTCACCGACGATCAATCCTGGGGCGAAGCGATGACCGACCTACTCACCAACGTGCGGGCGGGCCGGATCGGCGACGGCATCGTTGCTGCCGTCAACCGGGTTGGCGCGGTTCTGTCCGAGCATTTCCCCCGCTCGGCAGCCGACCTCAATGAAATCCCGGACGAACTGATCGAGCTGTGAATCTCGACGACCTGCCCCCCGAAGAAGTGCTGGCGGAAGGAAAATATGTCCGCCTCGCGCGGCGCGGGCAGTGGGAATATGCCGGTCGGGTGCGGGGCATCGGTGCCGTCGTTGTCATCGCCGAGCATGACGGCAAGGTGATCCTGGTGGAACAGCCGCGCGTGCCCCCCGATCGCCGCTGCATCGAGCTTCCCGCGGGATTGGTCGGTGACACCGATCCCGACGCAACGGTGGAAAGCACCGCGATCAAGGAGCTGGAGGAGGAAACCGGCTTCACCGCCGAGCGAATCGAGCGCCTCGGCGAATTCTACGCCTCGCCCGGGATGGTCTCCGAAGGCTTTACGCTGGTCCGCGCGCATGGTGTCCGCCGGGTCGGCGAGGGCGGCGGGGACGAGAATGAGGACATCAAGGTTCACTTCGTTGCGCGCGCCGATATTCCGAGCTTCATCGAGCAAAAGCGCGCCGAAGGCTTTGGGATCGACGTCAAGGTGTTGATCTTCCTAGGCTATTGACAGGGCGGCCAGACCCAGGCGCGACAATGCCGCTGCGGATGCGGAAACAATTGGCCGCGGCGCGGTTGAAGGGTGATGCCCCGCCTCATTCACCTATCCGATCTCCATTTTGGCGCCCATGACGACCGCATCGTCGCGGCGGTCGAACGGCGGATCGATGAAGAGAAACCCGATCTTGTCGTTGTTTCCGGCGACTTCACACAACGCGCCCGGACCGAAGAGTTCGAGCTGGCCTGCGAATTTTTGACCCGGTTGCGGGACAAAGGCCATGACGTGAGTGGGGTGCCCGGCAATCACGACGTTCCGCTCTACGATGTGTTTCGCCGTTTCCTTTCGCCACTGACCCGGTATCGCCGTTTCATCGATCAGACTTTGTGCCCGTTTCTCGATCTTCCCGGGATGACCGTGCTCGGGATCAATACAGCGCGCTCGCTGACCTTCAAGAACGGGCATATCAGCCACGAGCAGATCAACTTCATCCGTGAATGCTTCGCCCAGACCGATCCCGCCAAGCCGCGAATCCTGGTGATGCATCATCCCTTGTTCGCGATTCCGGTCGGAAATGGGCCAGCGCTTGGCCATCCGATGGACGACCAGAAACGCGCGCTCGACGCGATTTCGGAGTTGGGAGTTGATCTTCTGCTTGCCGGGCACAACCACCGAGCAAGCATTCATGACGCTGAAGATCTGGTGCACGGCGCGGGCCAGACGCTGGTGATCCAGGCCGGCACCGCAACGTCGACCCGGCTTCGCGAGGAATCGCAAAGCTTCAACCGGATCGAAGTCAGTCCCGAGGACGTGGTGGTTACCATCCAGCGATGGGACGGGTCGCAGTTTCGTTCGGGCGACCGGGAGGAATTCCGGCGAAGCGGCGACCAGTGGCGCCTGTCGAGCGGCAAAAAGGTCGAGCCCGCGGACGAGGCCGCGGATTGAACTGGAGCAACCCCTTCGCCTAGAGCGGAGGGATGAGGGACATTTCCAGCTTCGAGCTAGACAGTTTCGACCTCGACAGCTTCGTTGCGGCAGTCCTCGCGGAGGATTTGGGGCAGGGCGGGGACGTGACCTCCGCGGCAACCATTGACGCCGGCGCTCGCTTCACGTCCGCAATCAACGCCCGGGAGCCGATAATTCTTGCCGGTCTCGACGTCGCCGCGGCATTTTTCCGGCGGCTCGATCAAGACGTCCACATCGACGTGGAAGCTGCCGATGGCGATCGGGTGGGCGAAGGTGCAAAACTGATGAGTTTGCAGGGCAATGCGCGGGCAATGCTGGCGGCCGAACGATCGGCGCTCAACACCCTCCAGCATCTGTCGGGTATTGCGACAATGACCCGCCGCTATGTCGATGCGATTGAAGGGACCGGAGCGATCCTGCTCGATACGCGCAAGACCATACCCGGCTTGCGAGCACTCGAAAAATATGCGGTGCGGATGGGGGGCGCGCAGAACCATCGTCTGCGCCTCGACGATGGCATCCTGATCAAGGACAATCATGTCGCTGTCTGTGGCGGAGTGGCCGAAGCGGTTCATCGCGCCAAGGCCGCGAACAGCGGGCTTCAGGTCCAGGTCGAAGTCGACCGCATTGACCAGATCGAAGCTGCGCTGGACGCTGGCGCCGACCGCCTGCTCCTCGACAACATGCCGCCGCCGGTCCTTCGCCAAGCCGTCGCGCTGGTCGCCGGCCGAGTTCCGCTGGAGGCATCTGGCGGCGTGAACCTCGATACGATCCGCGGCATTGCCGAGACAGGTGTCGGTTACGTCTCGGCCGGGCGCATCACCCAGTCCGCGCCGGCAGTCGACATCGGGCTGGATTATCGGATCCCATCGTCGGGATGATCGGATGGCGTTAATCGTGTCGTCAGCGTGCCAGGCGCAGCGCCGACCCGCGCGCTTTTTACGCGCAATAAGAGACCAGTGGCCCTATACGGGCGCGCGTTGGCGCGTAGGGCGCCCGGGAGATAAGGTTTGTTCAAAGGACTGAAGCCCATCGTTTACGGCGGGCGTGAAGTCTGGCCACTGGTCGAAGGCGGCAAGGGCGTCAGTGCGACCAATCATGCAAGTTCCGGGGCCTGGGCGGCGGCAGGGGGCATCGGCACGGTTTCGGCGGTCAACGCCGACAGCTTTGACGCTGAGGGCCGCATCGTCCCGCAGGTTTACGCTGCCCTCACCCGCCGCGACCGCCACGAAGAGCTGGTCCAATACGCGATCGACGGTGCCGTCGCGCAGGTCGAGCGGGCCTATGACATTGCCGGCGGCAAGGGCGCGATCAACATTAACGTGCTGTGGGAAATGGGCGGCGCGCAGCGGGTGCTTCACGGCGTCCTGGAACGTACTCGGGGTCTCGTCACCGGGGTCACCTGCGGTGCCGGCATGCCCTACAAGCTGAGCGAAATCGCAGCGTCCTACGGCGTCAACTATCTGCCGATCATCAGCTCGGCGCGCGCGTTCACCGCGCTTTGGAAGCGCGCCTATCACAAGGCCGCCGACTGGCTTGCGGCAGTGGTCTATGAGGACCCGTGGCTGGCTGGCGGACACAACGGCCTGTCGAATGCGGAAGACCCGCGCAAGCCGCAGGATCCCTATCCGCGCGTGAAGGCGCTGCGCGACACGATGCGCGAGCAGGGCATTGCCGACAGCGTTCCGATCGTCATGGCCGGGGGCGTTTGGCGGCTCGACGAGTGGGACAACTGGATCGACAATCCCGAGCTCGGACAGATCGTATTCCAGTTTGGAACGCGCCCGCTGTTGACCCAGGAAAGCCCGATACCGCCGGAATGGAAGGCGCGGCTCATGACGCTCGATGAAGGCGACATACTGCTTCATCGATTTTCGCCGACGGGCTTCTATTCGTCGGCGGTGCGCAACCCGTTTTTGCGCAATCTTGAAGCGCGAAGCGACCGCCAGATCGCCTACACCAAGGAAGCGATTGGCGATCACCATTTCGAGCTCGACGTCGGTATCGGCACGAAGAAGAATTACTGGGTGACCAAGGGCGATTTGATCCACGCCCGAGAATGGTTCGCGCGCGGTTTCACCAACGCCATGAAAACGCCGGATGACACGCTGATCTTCGTCACTCCGGAGGAGGAAAAGCATATCCGCACCGACCAGGCGGAATGCATGGGCTGCCTGTCGCAATGCGCGTTTTCGTCATGGGCCGATAATGAAAAGAATTCGACCGGAAGGCTCGCCGACCCGCGCAGCTTCTGCATACAAAAGACCCTTCAGGATATCGCTCATGGCGGCCCGGCCGAGCAGAACCTGATGTTCGCTGGTCACGCCGCATTCCGCTTCAAGAACGATCCCTTCTATTCGAATGGCTTCGTTCCGACGGTAAAGCAGCTTGTCGACCGGATCCTGACGGGCGCGTGATGGGTCGTCGGGGGCTGATCGCCGCGGCGTTGCTGATTCTAGCCGCGCCTGCTGCTGCTCAAGACAAGGCGCCGCCATATTGGGCCTCGATCGCCAGCGGCCAGGCCATGATGCGCGCTGGGCCGGGTCGCAACTACCCCGGAACCTGGCTCTACCAGCGCCGCGACCTGCCGGTCCGGGTGCTCAAGCTCTACCCCAACTGGCGTCTAGTCCAGGACCCCGACGGAGCCCGCGGCTGGATGCTGGTGACACTGCTCAGCGACCGCCGGACGGCAATCGTCAAACCCGGTGCGCCGCGCCCGATGCGAAGCGTTCCCGCCGACCAGGCCAAGGCACGCTATCTCGCCGATCCCGGCGTCGTCGGGCGGATCAGCAAGTGCAAGGGCGATGGCTGGTGCCGGTTCGAAGTCGGCAAGCAGGATGGGTACATCCGGGTATCCGACCTGTGGGGCGTGACCGGCAACGAAGCCATCGACTGACCAACGAGGGGGGGGAAAGCAAATGACGTCTGGCCGGATATTCTGGGCAATCGCCGTTCTGGGCAGCCAAGCCGCGGCCAGCCCGCGCCCGGCGGTTGAGCATTTTGGCCGTCCGGTCCTTAACGGCCAGCCGCTACCTTTCTCTGACTCCGTGCGCGTCGGTGACACGCTATACCTCTCCGGTCAGCTTGGGCTCGTAGACGGCAAGCTGCCCGACGGCATAGAGGCGCAAACCAGGGGCGCGCTCGACAATATTGGTGCAATCCTGAAGCGCGCCGGGGCTAGCTACGGGGACGTGTTCCACTGCACCGCAATGCTCAGCGACATGAAGAACTGGCCCGCCTTCAACGCCGTCTACGTCACCTATTTCCCTGAAGGAAAGCGTCCGGCACGAAGTGCTTTCGGCGCCAGTGGTCTGGCGCTCGGCGGGCTGATCGAGCTCGAGTGCCAGGCTTTCGCGGGCGCAAAATAACGCCCGCGCGCCTGAGGCCTATTTCGCCATTGTCAGCGGTACGTAGGCGACTCGCTTCAAGCTAATCGTTCGGCCCTTGTCGCTGGTTGTCTGGCCGGTTTCGCCTACAGCGACCTTGGGGTCGGTCCAGCAGATTTCGCCCTCCTTGGTCATTGCGCTGGTGAAACAGATCTTGTCTGCCTTCATCGCGGCAGTTCCATGGTCGAGGTGCTTGGTCCCCGACTGGGCGATATAATTGCCGTTCTCGTCGATCGATTCCTGGATTGGGGCTTTCGTCTTGGGATCGGTCATTTCCCAGCTGGTTCCCTTGATATCGAATGCAGCCGGGGTCGTGGCGGGCGCGGTTGCAGCGGCGTCGCTTGCGCTATTGTCCGCCGCTGGTGCGTCATTGGACTTCGAACAGCCGGCAAGCGCGAGTGCGGCAGCAAGGCAGATTATCGAGCGCATGGCATTTCCCCCATCGGTTGAGGAATGCAGCCTAGACCCACCGAGCGGCGCTGGCGAATCCGGACTTAGACCAGTTCCACCGCTACCGCGGTCGCCTCGCCGCCACCGATGCAAAGGCTTGCCACTCCGCGCTTCCCGCCGGTCTGTTTAAGGGCGTTGATCAGGGTCACCAAAATGCGCGTCCCGCTGGCGCCGATCGGGTGACCGAGCGCGGTCGCGCCGCCGTGAACGTTGATCTTTTCGTGGCCGATGCCGAGGTCCTTCATGGCGAACATCGCGACACAGGCGAAGGCCTCGTTGACCTCCCACAGATCGACCTCCTCGGCCTTCCACCCGGCCTTTTTGAGAAGCTTGTGGATGGCTCCGATTGGGGCAACCGTGAATTGCGCGGGCTCCTGGGCGTGGGCGGCGGTTGCAACAATCCGGGCGACCGGCTTCAGCCCCTTTTCGCGGGCGTTGGATTCGCTCGTCAGTACGACTGCCGCGGCACCATCGGAAATCGATGACGAGGTCGCCGCCGTAATTGTCCCTTCCTTGGAAAAGGCGGGCTTCAATTGCGGGATCTTGTCGGGGCGGCCACGGCCCGGCGCCTCGTCGGTGTCGACGATGGTTTCGCCTTTGCGGCTGGTGATGGTGACGGGTACGATTTCGTCCTTGAACCCGCCATTGTCGATCGCGTCCTTGGCGCGGCGCAGGCTTTCGATCGCATAATCGTCCATCTGCTGGCGGGTCAGCTGATATTCGTCGGCGGTGCACTGGGCGAAGCTGCCCATCGCCCGGCCTTCCTCATAAGCATCCTCGAGCCCGTCGAGGAACATATGGTCGTAGGCCGTGTCATGCCCGATGCGCGCGCCGGAGCGGTGCTTCTTGAGCAGGTACGGGGCGTTGGTCATCGATTCCATGCCGCCGGCCACGATCACTTGCGCGTTGCCAGTGCGGATCGCCTCGTCGCCCATGATCACGGTCTGCATGCCCGAACCGCACACCTTGTTGACGGTGGTTGCCTGGACCGACTTGGGAAGTCCGGCCTTGAGCGCTGCCTGGCGCGCCGGCGCCTGGCCGAGACCGGCGGGCAGAACGCAGCCCATGTAAATGCGGTCGATGTCCTCGCCTGAAACGCCGGCTCGCTCGACAGCCGCCTTGACCGCGGTTGCGCCAAGGTCGGTGGCCGAAGCCTCGGCAAGCGCGCCCTGCATCGCGCCCATCGGGGTGCGGGCGATCGAAAGGATGACGGTCGGATCGGACGATGCTGCGCTGGCCATGATTATCTCCAATGTTGCAGCGCACATAGGTAGTGCACCCGCCTTGTTCAAACCGCAAAGCGAGTGCTAGTCGCCGAGCCGAACGGGAGACGCGACATGTCCGAGCCAGGACTCGATTTCGATCTGGGCGAAATGGCCGACACGATCCGCGATACGACGCGGCGCTTCACCGCCGACAAGATCACGCCGATCGCCGCGAAGATCGATGAAAGCGACGAGTTTCCCCGTCAGCTGTGGCCGCAGATGGGCGAGCTCGGGCTTCACGGGATCACCGTCGAGGAGGAATATGGCGGGCTTGGCCTCGGCTATCTGGAACATGTCGTCGCGCAGGAGGAAGTGGCACGCGGCTCGGCTTCGGTGGGCTTGAGCTATGGCGCTCACTCAAATCTTTGCGTCAACCAGATCCGCCGCTGGGGAAATGCCGAGCAGAAGCGCGCGTATCTGCCCCGGCTGATCAGTGGCGAGCATGTCGGGGCGCTTGCGATGAGCGAGGCCGGATCGGGCAGCGATGTCGTCGGAATGAAGCTCAAGGCGGAAAAGTCCGGCAATGGCTACCGGCTCAACGGCACCAAGTTCTGGATCACCAACGGTGGCTGTGCCGATACGCTCGTGGTCTATGCCAGGACCGGAGAGGGGAGCCGTGGGATTACCGCCTTCCTCGTCGAAAAGGGCATGGACGGCTTTTCCATCGGGCAGAAGATGGACAAGCTGGGGATGCGCGGCAGCCCGACCAACGAGCTCGTGTTCGACGATTGCTTCGTTCCCCCCGAAAATGTGCTCGGCGAGGAAAATAAGGGCGTCGAAGTGCTGATGAGCGGTCTCGATTACGAGCGCACGGTGCTCGCCGGTATCCAGCTCGGGATCATGCAAGCGTGCCTCGACACTGTTCTGCCCTACGTCCGCGAGCGCAAGCAGTTCGGAAAGGCGATCGGCAGCTTTCAGCTGATGCAGGCCAAGGTCGCCGACATGTATGTCGCGCTCAATTCCGCGCGCGCCTACGTTTATCAGGTGGCGCGGGCATGCGACGCGGGCAGGACGACCCGGTTCGACGCTGCCGGAGCGATCCTTCTTGCGTCCGAAAATGCAGTCAAGGTCGCCAACGAAGCGGTTCAGGCGCTTGGAGGCGCCGGATACACCAAGGATTGGCCCGTCGAACGCTATTATCGCGACGCCAAGCTGCTCGACATCGGTGCCGGGACAAACGAGATCCGCCGCATGCTCATCGGTCGCGAGTTGATCGGGGCGTGAGCCTGCTCTGGATTTCCGCTGCGCTGATGGGCGTGACCGCGATAACCCACAGCTGGCTCGGCGAAGTCAAATTGGTTGGCCCGATGCTTCGCGGACGAAGCGGGGTTCTTCGCAATGACTTCGCGCGCGTTATCGTGCGCTACGCCTGGCACGTTACCAGCGCATTGATGCTGGCATCAGCGCTGACCATCTCCTGGCCCGGGGCACCGCGAGACCTGGTCCGGGCGATCGGCGGAATCTGGATCGCGCTCGGACTGGTCAGCCTGGTCGCGTCGCGCGCAAAACATGTCGGTTGGCCGATCCTTGGCCTGGCCGGCATTATGGCGGTGATCGGCGCCTAGTTTACTCGCGCGATATCGGCCGCGAGTTGATTGGGGTGCGACTGGCGTAACTCGCAAATTGCGGTTAGCGTGATCGCGCAACCGGGGGGTGCGCATGCGGTTTTGGGGCTTGCCATTAATTTGCGCCGCACTTGCGGGCTGCAATTCGGCTCACGAGCCACAGCAAGCCGCTGCTCCGCCACCGGTGACCTTCGAAGGCGCGCAAGTGACCCATGCGGCGGCGAAGGTCGCCCATGGCGAGCGGATCGCGTCGGTGCTGGGGTGCCGCGGCTGTCACACGGCGACGCTCCAGGGGCAGCGATTTTACGAGCTCTATGCATCCAACCTCACCCGCGAAATCCCCAAATACAGCGATTCTCAACTGGAGCGATTGCTCCGCCACGGCGAGCACCCCAGCGGACGCACAGTGTGGGGCATGCCGTCGGAGATATTCCAGCATCTGGACGATACCGACCTGGCGACGCTCACCGCCTATTTGCGCACGATGAAGCCCGCTGGGCCACCGACTGGCAAGCCGCTCCCGTTCGAGCGTGATACGAAGAAACTGGTCGCCGAAGGCAAGATCATGCCCGCCGCGCAATCGGTTGCCCGAGACAGGAATATTGGTCCGCCCGACCTTGGCGAAACGCATTCGTTGGGTCGGTACATCACCCGGGTGACCTGCGCCGAATGTCACGGTCCAGCGCTCAAGGGCAATCCCGGTGACACGCCCGACCTCATCGCTGTTGGCGGCTATTCGCGCGCCGACTTCGAGCAATTGCTGACCAAGGGCGTCCTTCCGGGCGGACGCAAGTTCAAAAACCCCCTGATGGGTGAGGTTGCCAAAAGCCGATTCACCCATTTGACGCCACACGAACGCGACGCAGTTTATGTCTACCTCAAAGCGCGCGCCGAACGGTCGCAATAGTTCGCTAAAAGGCGTCCACGATCAGCACTCCGGCGCCGCTAGCCAGCATTGCCGCTGCGCCCCAGCGGGCGAACAGCGCTCCGCGCAAGGCCAGTTTCTCCACCGCGACCAAGCTTGCCAGAAGCGCGACCCAGCCAAGGTTCATTACTCCGCCCGCGAACAGCAGGATCATCAGCAGCCAGCAACAGCCGACGCAGATCGCGCCGTGAAGCAGCCCGAGGCGAAGCGCGCCCGAAGCGCCCGGCCGCCAGTTCCGGGCAAGAAATTGAGCCGGTGAGCGGCAAGAGCGGAGGCAGGCGTTTTTCCAAGGGGAGAGTTGGTAGGCGCCGGCCGCGATCAAGGCGCCTCCGACCAGCCCGGGAGCGGTTGCGCGCAGATTCATCGCGCCGATCCAGCGCGAGCCGACCAGTGCCAGTTGCGCAGCCGTCGCAATGACCGAAAAGCCCAGCCAGGCGACCAGATAGCCCAGCAGAAACAGCCAGGGAGAAGCTATCTCGGTGCTCTTTCCGCGGCTATTGCGAACATGGGCGTAGAGCAGGACGGCGGGCATTGCCGATGGCAACATCATCGCTGTCATCATCACCCACCACATCGCCAGGACGAGGGCGAAATCCTGGGCCATGGTCATCGCCCCGCCGAGCAGCAGATAGGCCCAGGCGAGCAATGCCAGCAGGACGATCCCGCATATCAGGAACGGGCGTTCGAACCGCGCTGCGAACCGGTTGAAACCGCCGCCGGTCACGTCAGGTGCGGACGACTCCGTGACTGTTGAGGTGGAGGTAGGCGAACTGCCCGTAGCTGTCCTTGATATCGATCGGAACCGTGCCAGATCCCGCGCTCGACGCGCTACCGATGTCGGCCACTTCATATTCGAACCCGGCCGGCAGGCGGATCTGGGCGCGCTGTTCCTCGCCGCTGACCTTGCTCTTCAGCGGCTCGCCGATCATGGTCACATGGCCAAGCACGGTCATTCGGCCCTTGCGGGCGTCGATGTCGACCTCGAAGTCGATCGCCGTGAAGACCGGGGGATGCATCGTTTCAATGGTCGAGGCGTAAACCGCGAACATCGTCGCGAACGGATCGGTATCCTGACCGGTCATGATCTTGAGCAGAGCGTCGCGCTGCGCCTCGTCGGCACGCTCATCAACGAACGCAATGGCCTCGCCATGGCCTTCATGAATTGCCCCCGGCCATTTGAAGATCGCCCCGACGCGCAGACCGTCGAGTCGGGTCTCGCCATGGTTCCCTTGGTCGATCTCGATCGCCGCGACCGCATGGCAATGGCCCTTGTCGGGCAGTCCCGAGAACTGGCAGCTGCACCCGTAATCGCAAGAGCAATTAACGAGTTCGCGCCCCTTGAATTCCCAATAAGTCATGTGAGACTCCCCTGAATATGGCAAAAATCTAGCATAGCTTGGGTGGGATTGCTCCCTCGCGATGGAGGGAGCCATTGGATCAGCCGATTATCCCCACAGCTTGACCCGCTTGTCCGGGGGCAGGTAAAGTTTTTGCCCAGGCTTGACGTTGAACGCCGGATACCAGGCGTCGAGGTTGCGGACGGTCAGTGCACGCACCTGGTCGGGCGCGTGGCCGTTGGTCAGGACCAGATTACGAAGCGCGGCGTCGCGGGTCTTGTCGGCCCACGCCTGGGCGAAGGCGATGAAGAACCGCTGGTCCCCGGTCAGGCCCTGAATGGTCGGTGCCGGCTTGCCGTTGAGCGAGGCCTTATAGGCTTCGTACGACGCGCCCAGCCCGGCGACATCGGCGATGTTCTCGCTCAGCGTCAGCTTGCCTTTGACGTGAACGCCCGGGAGCACTTCATATTGGTCGAACTGCGCCGCAAGCGCATCGCCCGAGGCGGTGAAGCGCTTGAAGTCGGCCGGGGTCCACCAGTTGCGGAACGCACCGCTGGCGTCGAACAGGGCGCCGCCATTGTCGAAGCTATGGCTGATTTCATGGCCGATGACGCTTCCGATCGCGCCGTAATTATAGGCCGCATCCGCCGTTGGATCGAAGAACGGCCTGACCAGGATCGCGGCCGGGAAATTTAGAGCATTTTGAACCGGCAAATTTACCGCGTTGACCAGCTGCGGCGGCATCCACCATTCCTTGCGATCCATCGGCTTGCCGATCTTGGCGATCTGGAAGCGATACTCCGCTAGCCGCGCTTCGCGCTGATTGGCGTAAGCGTTGTCGCCGGTAATCTGCAGCGCCGAATAATCGCGCCAGCTGTCGGGATAGCCGACTCCAACGACGATCCCGCGAACCTTTTTCAGCGCTTCCTGCTTGGTCGAATCCGCCATCCAGTCGAGCGCCTGCACGCGCCGGGCGAAGGCCTCCTTGATATTATCGACCATGGTCTGGATCGCAGCCTTGGCCGAGGCCGGGAAATATTTGTCGACATAAGCTTTGCCGACCGCGTCCTGAAGCGCGTTGCTGGTCGCGTTCAATGCCGAAATATCGCGCGGGCGCGGCTTGGGCGTACCCTGAAGTTCGGTCCCGTTGAAGGCGAAGCTGGCGTCCCGGAACGGCTTGGGAAGAACGTTCGCCTGTTGGTTGAGCGTGTGGAACGCGAGCCAGTCCTTCCAGTTCTGAAGCGGCTCTGCGGCGACAAGCGCCGCAAGCTTGGGGATTGCTGCGAAATGATAGGCGTCGAACTTCCCAACGCTGCCGAGCTGGGCAGCGTCGAGGAGCGCTGCCCAATCGATGCCCGGGGCCTTCTGCTCGAGCTCGGCGCGGGTCCACACCTTCGTTCCGTTGGCGAAGTCCTCGCTTTGCTCGCGGCCCTCGTGCGCCTGCGCAATCTTGGTTTCGAGATCCATGATCCGTCCGGCCGCTCCGGCGGGATCGGTGTAGCCCGCAAGCTGCAGCATCTGTTGCACATAGGCTTTGTACTTGCCGCGCGTGCCGACCATGTCCGGCGCGGCCGACAGATAATAATCGCGGTCGGGCAGGCCGAGCCCGCCCTGCATCAGATAGGGGAGTTGCTCGCCTGGCGTTGCAAGGCCCTGGCTGACAAAAATGCCGAACAAATTCTGCGTCGAATAATTGGTCGCGTTAAGCGGATCGGTGTCCGCGCGAAGCCTGCTGCCAATGGTCGTGGCAAGCGCGCGCTTGTCGGCAATTGCACTGATTGCGTCGAGATCGGCCTTGGCCGGAGTAACGCCCGAGCGGTCGATTGCGTCGGTGTCGAGATAGGCCTTGTAGTAATTGGCGATGAGCGCGTCGTTGCCGCTGGTCGGATTCGACTTGATGATTGCGTCGAACAGCTCGCGCGTGTTCTTTTCACGCTGCTGGTCAGCGACCCAGAAGGCCCCGATCGAAGAGCGGTCGGCGGGAATCTCGGTCTTCTTCAGCCAGCCGCCATTGGCATATTGGTAAAAATCATCGCCCGGGACGGCAGTCTTGTCCATCGAAGCAAGGTCGATCCCGATGTCGGCACCTGGCGCCGGAGCGCTGACGTTGCCGGTACTGGTGTTGCACGCGGCAAGCGCGAGCGTGGAAACGAACAGCAGTGCGGTGGAGCGCTTCATATCGACCCTTTCACGGACGGTTTTGCCAAGCCCTGCAGCACCCGCTAGGCCGACGGCAGGTCTTTTCGACCAACGGACCGAAAGTAAAGATGAGCGCGCCTCGAATTGACAGCAAAATCTCGCTCGACGGCGAGGAATATCATGCTCGAGC